>CABQHF010000071.1 GCA_902463905.1 uncultured Faecalibacterium sp.
CATGATCGTCTACAATGTGGCGTTGAACACAAACGGCGTGACCAATGCTACTTTTATTATGGCTCTGCACGAAATGCCGATCATGGTGCCTGTGGCCTTTGTGCTGGAGTTCTTTGTGGTGGAAAAGCTGGCCACCGCACTGGCTTTCACTTTCATGAAGCCCACCGACCGACCGCAGTTCATCACCTATGCCATCTCGCTGATGATCGTCTGCATCATGTGCCCGGTGATGAGCCTGGTGGCAACGCTGCTGTTCAAGGAGCCGAGCTTCGGCACCTGGGTGCACACCTGGGGCTGCAACATGCCCATGGCCCTGTGCTGGCAGATGCTGTACTGCGGCCCGCTGAGCCGTGCCATTTTCCGGCTGCTGTTCCGCCGCGGTGAAAAGAAGGCGGCCTGATTCCGCAGGAAACCGGACACTTTCTTTTATAAATAGGTATCGACAAAGTTCTGTCAATCTGACCGTGCATCACAGGCCTTTGACTTATACTTTTTTTATATACCCATTATATAAAAGTTCTACAAAGGGGCAATTTTGACACCTGCATGGCCCGGAAAGCTAAAAATTGGTTAAGAAAACTGTGTAAAAAGTGCAGCAGAGGAGGCAAAAACAAAGCAGGTTGCACAACTCTTGCCGCCTGCTGGTGAAGTGCGATATAACAAAAGGTAGAATGTTGAAGAAGGGACTTGTCAATTTTCGTCAATCGTACTATCATACTGAACGGAAAAAGACGAACGAACCGGAAAAAGGAGGGCGCGCAGGGCTTTGAACACCAGCGCCTTCCTTGCTTTTTTCACGTTCTTTGGCCTTTTCTTCATGCGATAAGAAGGTGTGGAGCCGGTGTGCGGCGCAGCCCTTTTGCGGGGCAGAACATCGCCGGAACCGACCCTCAGACCCGGACCCCATTCTTCAGGAAGGAGGAAAAATAAATGAACAAGTTGACCCAAGCCCTGATGGAAGAGCTCACCGTCGAGTACGTCAAGGTCGGCCCGCTGCAGATCCCGGAATCCGTGGTCATCAGCTGGGTGATCATGGTGCTGGTCGTGCTGGGTTCCATCCTGCTCACCCGTAACCTGAAGGTAGACCACATCAGCAAGCGTCAGGCTGTGCTGGAAATGGCCTACACTGCGGGCAAAAATTTCTTTGAAGGCCTGCTGGGCAAGGAGGGCGCATGTTATGTGCCCTACCTGATGACCGTGGCCATCTACATTGCCTGCTCGAACCTGATCGGCGTGTTCGGCGTCAAGCCCCCCACGAAGGATCTGGACGTGACCGCTGCGCTGGCCCTGATGAGCATCGTGCTCATTGAAGGTTCCGGCATCCGCGCACGCGGCGGCGTCGGCTTCCTCAAGAGCCTGGCTGCCCCCACCCCGGTCATGACCCCCATGAACATTCTGGAGATCGCCATCCGGCCTACCAGCCTGTGCATGCGACTGTTCGGCAACGTGCTGGGCGCATTCGTCATCATGGAGCTGATCAAGCTGGTGGTGCCCGTTTTCGTTCCTGCCGTGTTCAGTCTCTACTTTGACCTGTTCGACGGCCTGATCCAGACCTACGTCTTTGTGTTCCTGACCTCGCTGTTCATGAAAGAGAGCATCGGCGGAGAGGAATAACCACCAAACGCCTTCCCGCTGGGAGAAGGCAGCACAAATTTGATAATAAAGGAGATTTTACTTATGAACGGTTTGATTGCTCTGGGCGCTGGCATTGCAGCGCTGACCGGCATTGGCGGCGGCATTGGCATTGGTATTGCAACCGGTAAGGCAACGGAGGCTATCTCCCGTCAGCCCGAGGCTGCCAGCAAGATCCAGACCAACCTGCTGCTGGGCGCTGCTCTGGCAGAAGGTACCGCAATTTTCGGCTTCGTTGTTGCACTGCTGATCATCCTGTTCCTGGGCTGATAATGGAGGCGTGAACGAATGCTGAAACTCGATATCAACCTGCTGTGGACCGTGGTCAACGTTCTCATCATGTACGCGCTGCTGCGCAAGTTCCTGTTCAAGCCTGTGCAGGACGTGCTGGACAAGCGCCAGAAGATGGTGGACGATGAGCTGGCCAATGCGCAGGATGCAAAGACCAAGGCAGAAGCTGCCCTGGCTGCAGCAAACGACAAGCTGCACAATGTGGACGTTGAGGCCGCTGCCCGCCGCGAAGAGAGCGCACAGCAGGCCGAAAAACAGAAGGAACAGCTGCTGGCTGAGGCACAGCGTCAGGCCGACGCCATCGTGGCCGAGGGCAAGGCAGCTGCAGAAGCAGAGCGCGCCAGCAAGCTGCGCCAGGCCGACGCACAGATCGCCGACCTGACCCGCACCATGTGCGCAAAGGTGCTGGAGCGCAACCTCACGCAGCAGGATGATGCCCGTATGCTGGACGACCTGCTGCAGAAAGCGGGGGAGAGCGATGGCAAGCGCGTCTGAGATTTTAAAGGCTTATCTGCACTGTGCCCGTACCCCGGCTGAGGACGCCGTGGAGCGCATCCGCACCCAGCTGAAAAAGCAGTACGGTGCCGCTGAGGTGGAGCTGACCGTCAGCGTGGAGCCGGACCTGATCTCCGGCTATGTGCTGCAGGTGGGCGGCCGTGTGTTCGACAACTCCGGCAAGAGCGCTCTGGCCGCCATTACGGCGGATGCGCCCAGCCTGGCTGTGATGCAGACCCGTGTGGAGGACTACAAGCCCGCCGCCACGACCGCAGAGGGCGGCACCGTGATCTCCGCAGCCGACGGCGTTGTGGACGTCAAGGGCATGGATCAGGCCGTTTACGGCGAGATCGTCACCTTTGACAACGGTGCAAAGGGCATGGTGGAAAGCGTGGAGCCCGATCATCTGGGCATCATGCTGTTTGACAAGATCGAGGAAGTGGGCGTGGGCACTCTGGTGACCCGCAGCGGCAAGCGCGCCGGCATCCCGGTGGGCGACGGCTTCCTGGGCCGCGTCATCAGCCCCCTGGGCGAGCCCATCGACGGCAAGGGCCCCATTGAGGCAGAGGGCTACAACCCCATCGAGAAGCAGGCCCCCGGCATCCTGGAGCGCCAGAGCGTGGACACCCCGCTGCACACCGGCATCCTGGCCATCGACTCCATGTTCCCCATCGGCCGCGGCCAGCGTGAGCTGATCATCGGCGACCGCCAGACCGGCAAGACCTCCATTGCAACCGACGCCATCCTGAACCAGAAGGACAAGGATGTGCTGTGCATCTATGTGGCCATCGGCCAGAAGGCTTCTTCCATCGCCCGCGTGGCAGGCGACCTGCAGAAGCACGGTGCCATGAGCTACACCACCATCGTGGCGGCTACCGCGTCCGACTCGGCACCGCTGCAGTACATCGCCCCTTATGCCGGCACTGCGCTGGCTGAGTACTTCATGGGCAAGGGCAAGAGCGTGCTGATCGTGTACGACGATCTGTCCAAGCATGCGGTGGCCTACCGTGCCATCTCGCTGCTGCTGCGCCGTTCTCCCGGCCGTGAAGCTTACCCCGGCGATGTGTTCTATCTGCACTCCCGTCTGCTGGAGCGCTCCTGCCGCATGCGTGATGACCTGGGCGGCGGTTCCATCACCGCACTGCCCATCGTCGAGACCCAGGCAGGTGACGTTTCCGCTTACATCCCCACCAACGTCATTTCCATCACCGATGGCCAGATCTTCCTGGAGAGCGCCCTGTTCAACGCCGGCAACCGCCCGGCTGTCAACGTGGGCCTGTCGGTGTCCCGTGTGGGCGGCGCAGCCCAGACCAAGGCCATGAAGAAGGCCAACGCCAACCTGCGTATCGAGCTGGCACAGTACAAGGACATGGAGTCCTTTGCCCAGTTCAGCTCCGATCTGGACGCCGAGACCCGCCGCCAGCTGGATCACGGCAAGGCCCTGATGGAGATGCTCAAGCAGCCGCTGTATCAGCCTAAGTCCGACGCAGAGCAGGTGGTCCTGCTCACGCTGGCTTCGCATGGCGTGCTCGACGAGATCCCCACGGCCGAGCTGCGCACCAAGACTTCCGCATTTGTGCGTCAGTTCCGCGCGGATGTGTCCGGCACGATGGACAAGATCACCGCCACCGGCAAGCTCGAACCCGATGAGGTCGATGCCATCCTGAACGCCTGGAAAGCATATGCGGGAGGCGACAGCCATGCCGTCCAGTAAGCTGCTGAAAGAGCGCATTGAGAGCATTCAGGACACCATGAAGATCACGAACGCCATGTACCTGATCTCCTCGTCCAAGCTCCGCAAGGCGCGCAAGAATTACCAGAACGTTTCGCCCTACTTCAACCGCATGCGCGACACCATCTCCCGGGTGGTGCCTCATCTGCCGGAGGAGCCGGTGCACCCGTTCTTCCACGACCGTACCAACGAAAAGTCGAACCCCCGCCGCGCCTATCTGGTGCTGACGGCAGACAAGGGCATGGCCGGTGCATTCAACCAGAACATCCTCCGGTTCCTCAAGGAGCACGCGGATGAGAACGACCGATTCTATGTGATCGGTCAGGTGGGTTACCGCGCACTGTACCACAAGGACCCGCGTCTGGTGGAAGAGTTCCGCTACAGTGCCACCGCGCCCACCCTGCAGCGCGCCCGCGACATCACGGTGGACGCTATCGACGACTTCAAGTCCGGCAAGCTGGATGAGATCTACCTCGTCTACACTAGGATCGAGAATGCACTGACCAGCGAGCCCACCATGGTACGTCTGCTGCCGCTGGACCGCGAGCATCTGCAGCCCGCCCCCAAGGGCTTTGGTGATCCCAGCGGCGAGGTGGAGATGTTCCCGGACGCCTGGACGGTGTTCGAGCAGACCGCGCCCATCTACATGCATGGCATGATCTTTGGTGCCATGACCGAGAGCTACTGCGCCGAGCAGAGCGCCCGCATGACCGCCATGGATTCCGCCACCAAGAGCGCGAACGACATGATCCGCGATCTGCAGCTGGAGTACAACCGTACCCGTCAGGGCTCCATCACCCAGGAGATCACCGAGATCATCGGTGGTGCAGCTGCTGTGCAGAAGCGGGATTAAAGAAAAGAACGAACTTATAATATAAGAGGCAATCGTTATGTTACAGGGAACTATTATCCGCGTAGCGGGTCCTGTTGTGGACGTGCAGTTCGCAGCAGGCAAGCTGCCTGCCCTGCAGGAGGCGCTGACGGTGACCGCTGAGGGCACCGAACGCACCATGGAAGTGACGCAGCACGTCAACGAAACGACGGTGCGCTGCATCATGCTTTCCGCAAGCGAAGGTCTCGGCAAGGGCATGACCGTGCAGGCGACCGGCCACGGCCTGACCGCACCGGTGGGCGAAGCCACCCTGGGCCGTATGTTCGACCCGCTGGGCAGACCCATCGACGGCAAAGGCCCGGTGGATGATGTGCCGCACTGGCCCATCCACCGCAAGGCTCCCAGCTTTGCAGAGCAGAAGCCTGCTACCGAGATCCTGGAGACCGGCATCAAGGTCATCGACCTGCTGGCTCCGTATGCAAAGGGCGGCAAGATCGGTCTGTTCGGCGGCGCAGGCGTCGGCAAGACCGTGCTGATCCAGGAACTGATCCACAACGTGGCCACCGAGCACGGCGGCTACTCCATCTTCACCGGCGTCGGCGAGCGCTCCCGTGAGGGCTGCGACCTGTGGGGCGAGATGAACGCTTCCGGCGTTCTGAACAAGACGGCACTGGTCTTTGGCCAGATGAACGAGCCCCCCGGAGCCCGTATGCGCGTGGCCGAGACCGGCCTGACCATGGCCGAGTACTTCCGTGAAGAGACCCACAAGGACGTGCTGCTGTTCATCGACAACATCTTCCGTTTCGTGCAGGCAGGCTCTGAGGTGTCGGCTCTGATGGGCCGTATGCCCTCCGCTGTGGGCTATCAGCCCACTCTGGCCAACGAGCTGGGCGCTCTGCAGGAGCGCATCACCTCCACGAAGGACGGCTCCATCACCTCGGTGCAGGCTGTTTACGTCCCCGCCGATGACCTGACCGACCCGGCCCCCGCCACCACCTTTGCGCATCTGGACGCCACCACTGTGCTGTCCCGTAAGATCGTGGAGCAGGGCATTTACCCCGCTGTGGACCCGCTGGCCTCCACTTCCCGCATTCTGGAAGCAGACATCGTGGGCGAGGAGCACTACCGCGTGGCCCGCAAGGTGCAGTCCATTCTGCAGCGCTATCAGGAGCTGCAGGACATCATCGCCATTCTGGGCATGGACGAACTGGACGAGAACGACAAGCTGACCGTGACCCGTGCCCGCAAGCTGCAGAAGTTCCTGTCCCAGCCCTTTGCCGTGGCCGAGAACTTTACCGGCCTGAAGGGCAAGTATGTGCCGCTGAAGGACACCGTGCGCAGCTTTGCCGCCATCGTGGACGGCGAGGCCGATGACCTGCCGGAGTGGGCATTCTTCAACGTGGGTACGCTGGAAGATGCCCGCCAGAAGGCCGCTGAAAAGATGGCTGAGGAAAAGGGCGGTGCCGTCTGATGAACAAGTTCATGCTGAATATCACGGCCTCCAGCGGTGAGTTCTATCAGGGCGACTGTGAGGACCTCGTGCTGCCCACCGGCGACGGTGTGTATGGCGTGCAGGCCGGGCACAACCCCGTGCTGGTGGCCATCCACATGGGCATCCTGCACTTTGAAGTGAACGGCGAAGCCCGCGACATTCTGGTGGGTGACGGCATTGCCGAGGTGACCCCCGCCTATGTGATGGTGCTGGTGGACAGCGCCGAGCGCCCGGAGGATATCGACAAGAACCGTGCCGAGGCGGCCCGCATCCGTGCGGAAGAGCGCCTGCAGCACCAGAAGAGCATGCATGAATATTATCAGAGCCAGATCGCACTGCAGCGTGCCATGCAGCGTCTGCAGGCTGCATCCAAGTACAAGCGCTGAGACCTGAAGCCGCAAAAACACCCGATTTTCTGGGGAATTTTCCCCGGAGAACGGGTGTTTTTTGTTGTGCGGGGCCGGAGGCCTTGACAGATACCGTCCAAAGTGATATGATTTTGATATCACAAAGAAACGCTTCCGACCCTAATAAGGAGGGACTTGTTATGGAAGAGAAAATTTTGAATACCCGCAAAAACGGCATGGCGGTACTGCTGCTGACCCTGTTGGGCTATGTGGCATCCATTGCCCTGTTTATTTACAGCATCACCCTGCTGGATGCAGACCGGATGCTTCTGGGCTTGCCGCTGCTGATTTTGTCCATTGCGTATTGGATCACAGGTATTTTCCTGTTCTGCGGCCTGAAGGTGCTCAAGCCGCAGGAAGCGCTGGTGCTCACCCTGTTCGGTGATTACATTGGCACCCTGAAGGGACAGGGCTTTTACTGGGTGAACCCCTTCTGCACCGCCGTAAACCCTGCCGCCGGTACCCGCCTGAGCCAGAGCGGTGACGTGAGCAGCAAAGAAAACGGCATGGCTGCCATGTTTGGCCAGAGCGGCCAGAATGCCCAGGTCAGTGCCGAATCCATGAGCAGAAAGATCTCCCTGAAAATGATGACCCTGAACAACTCCCGGCAGAAGATCAACGACTGCCTGGGCAACCCGGTGGAGATCGGCATTGCGGTGATCTGGCGGGTCACCGACACCGCCAAGGCCGTGTTCAACGTAGACAACTACAAGGAGTATCTCTCCCTGCAGTGCGACAGCGCCCTGCGGAACGTGGTGCGGGTGTACCCCTACGATGTGGCCCCCAATGTGGACACCACCGGAGACGGCGTGGCCGACGAGGGCAGCCTGCGCGGCTCCTCGGAGGTAGTGGCTGCCCGCATCCGGGACGAGATCCAGAAGAACGTGGCAGAGGCCGGCATCGAAGTGGTGGAGGCTCGCATCACCTACCTGGCCTATGCACCGGAGATCGCAGCGGTGATGCTGCAGCGGCAGCAGGCCAGTGCCATCATCGACGCCCGCAAGATGATCGTGGACGGTGCCGTGGGCATGGTGGAAATGGCACTGGATCGTCTGAACGAAAACAAGGTGGTGGAGCTGGACGACGAGCGCAAGGCGGCAATGGTGTCCAATCTGCTGGTGGTGCTGTGCGGCAACCGTGACGCCCAGCCCATCGTGAACAGCGGAAGCCTGTACTGATGGCAGAGCCGAAAAAGCAGGTGCCCCTGCGGCTGAACGCCAAGCTCTACGATGCCCTTGCCGCCTGGGCAGAGGATGATTTTCGGTCGGTGAACGGCCAGATCGAATATCTGCTCACCGAGTGTGTGCGCCAGCGCAAGAAAAATGGAAAATATGTTTCAGACCAGATCGACATCCCGCCGGAACTGGACCTGAAGTAAACAGACAAATCGGCCCCGGCCGTGCGGATCCGCATCCCACGGTCGGGGCTTGTTGCGTTTGTGAGATGAAAAAAGCACAAAAACCAGTAAAAGAGGCAAAAAATCTATTGACAGTTGCGGAATTGTAACGCGTAATAAAAAAATGAAACGGTCTTGCATCCAAGAGGGTTTCGAACCAAGGCAAGGAGCAGGGATCCCGTTGAACACAAAAGGACAAAAAAACAAGACGGCACTTCATGCGGCTGCGGCGCTACTGGTAATCCTGGCGGCTGCACTGGTGCTGTATTTCGGAGGCAGCTGGCTGGAAAAGAAGGCTGAAAAGCCGGAGTCCCGCACCCAGCTGCCCCAGGCAGACCAGGAAACCGTGGAAGTGGACGGCGTGACCTACCGCAAAAAAGCCGGCTGACCGCTATTCTGGTCATGGGCGTGGATCACGACACCCAGGACAGCTACGAATACCACAAGGCCGGTCAGGCCGATTTCCTGCGGCTGGTGGTGCTGGACAAAGAGAACAAGACGGTGCAGCAGCTGCAGATCGACCGCGATACCATGACGCCGGTGACGGTGCTGGGCCTGCTGGGCGACCGCTACGAGCCGGTGACCGAGCAGATTTGCCTGGGCTACGCCTTTGGCGACGGCCGCGAGAGCAGCTGCGAGGTGACCGTGGAAGCGGTGGAAAACCTGCTGGGCGGCCAGACCATTGACCAGTATCTGGCCATGGGGCTGGACGGCATCTCCACCCTGAACAATCTGGCAGGCGGCGTGACCGTGACGTTGGAGGATGATTTTTCCGCCATCGACCCGGCTATGACCAAGGGCACCACCCTGACACTGCAGGGCGACCAGGCCGAGACTTATGTCCGCACCCGCCGCAGCATCGGCGTGGGCACCAAC
>CABQHF010000072.1 GCA_902463905.1 uncultured Faecalibacterium sp.
GGTTGATGTCCATCCAGCTGGTGTTGCCCATGGCGGAGTCGGTGACCACCATGCCCTTAAAGCCCCACTCGTTGCGGAGCACATCGGTGAGCAGTGCCTTGGAAGCACCTGCCCATGTGTTGCCCAGACGACTGTAGCTGCTCATGACAGCGGTGGTGTTGCCCTCCTTGACGGACAGCTCAAAGGGCTTGAGGTAGACTTCACGCATGGACTGCTCGTTCGCCCACACCGAGATAGACAGACGGTTGGACTCCTGATCGTTCAGGGCGAAGTGCTTGATGTAGCTATACACGCCCTGACTGCTCAAGCCCTGCACCATGGCTGCACCCATTTTGCCGGAGAGCAGACCGTCCTCGCTGTAATACTCGAAGTTACGGCCGGAGAAGGGGGTGCGGTGAATGTTCATGCCGGGGGCGTACAGACCCACCACATGGTTTGCGGCTGCCTCGGCACCAAAGGCAGTGCCAAAACGCTGGGCAAGGTCGGTGTTCCAGCTGGAACCCACAATGACCTCGCTGGGGAAGGAAACGCCCTTCAGGCTGCTGACCAGACTGTTGATGCCCGCAGGGCCGTCCAGATCGTTGGTGGCGGGCTTGCCCACGCTGGCAACTTCCGGAGTGGACCAGCCGCCATTGGAGATCATGTTGGTCATGTCGTCCACGCTGAGCTGTTCCAGCAGATCGTTCCACTTGGGGTCGTTATAGTCCAGACCTGCCATATCCTCCAAGGTCAGACCGTGGTCTGCAATGGTAATGGGCTGGTCGCTGTCGTTATTCTCGTAGACCGGGGCGTTCTCCTTGGCGGCAACGGTCTCTGCGCTGGCAGTCTTGCCGTCAGTGCGGGCGGTGGGCAGCGTACCCTCCCAGTCGGCGCGGGAGACATACTGCTTGATCTGACCCTGTGCCACATCCTCAAACTCGTTGGTGGCAGCCACAAGGTCGGTGCTGCGGGCATTGTCGCCGCTGTAAGTGATGGTGGCGGGCACTTCGTACTCCCGCTGGTCGATGACCTCGTGGGCGTTATTCATCAGCTTGATCTGATAAGTGCCGGCTTCCAGAACATAAGCCTTTGCGCCGGTCTCATCGTAGGAAGCCATATCCTCCGGGGCAAAGGTAATGGTCACCTTCTCGGAAGCGCCGGGCTCCAGCAGGCCTGTCTTTGCAAAGCCTGCCAGCACCACATGGGATTTTTCAATGCCGCCGATGGTATAGGGTGCGGTGTAGTAGACCTGCACCACGTCCTTGCCTGCCACAGCGCCGGTGTTCTTGACCTCCACGGTCATCTCGATGGCGCTGTCGGTGGTCTTGTAATCGGCGATGGACTGCTCAAAGGTGGTGTAGGACAGGCCGTAGCCGAAGGGGTACTGCACAGCCTTTGCGTAGGCAGCTTCATCGCAGACGCCGGTGGTGTTGTCCACATAGCGGGTCTCGTAGAAGCGGTAGCCCACATAGATGCCCTCGGCGTACTCCACATAGTGGTGCTTGAGGTTGGAGTAGGTAAAGTCGCCGGCATTCCAGTAAGCCGGGGCGGTGGTCAGGTCGTAAGCGTAGGTATCCGACAGACGGCCGGAGGGGTTCACCTTGCCGGACAAAATCTCGCCCACGGCGTTGAAGCCGGTGGAGCCAAGGCTGCCGATCCACAGGGCGGCGTCGATGGAGTCATCCTCCAAGAAGCCCAGTTCCATGGCGTTGGAGGAGTTGACCAGCACGATCACCTTGCCGAAGCCCTGTGCTTTGATGAGCGCCAGCAGATCCTCTTCGTCCTGTGTCAGCTCCAGATAATGTCTGCCGTCATCGGTCTTGCTGTAACCAGCGGCGTACATATCCTGCGGCAGGTCGCCGCCCTCGCCGCCCACGCGGGAGATGGTGACGATGGCCACATCCGAGAATGCCTTTGCATTTTGCAGCAGCGTGTCGGTGTACTGGGCTGCGGGCACCTCGGCGGGGGTGAAGTTGGAGCCTTCAAAGCCCTTCTGGGCTGCACGGCTGACGCCGGACTTCTTGTAAAAATCCACCAGCTCCTGATTGACCGTGAACCCGGCGTTGGTCAGGCCGGTGACGAGGTCAATGTTGGAGGAGGTGTCGCTTGCGCCGGAGCCGCTGCCGCCGTAGATGGGGTCCACGGAGCCGTAGCCGAACAGGTTGACGGCGGTGCCCTCTGCCAGCGGCAGGGCGTTGTTCTGATCTTTCAGCAGAACAGCACCCTCCTGCACCAGCTCCTGCGCCATGGCGCGGCTCTGCTCTGCCGCCTGCTCCACGGTCAGGCTCTGGCCGGTGGTCACCTGCTTTTGCCCGGTCAGCAGCGGGTTGAAGTTTGCGGTCATAAACGGGGTGATGGCGGAATAGAAGATTCCGCAGGCGATGTTGACCACGAGACCGATGGTCAGCAGCACCGCAATGGGAACGATGCCTTTTTTGCGGGGCGGGCGCTTTTCGTTACGCTCTTTCACTACAAATTCCTTGCCTTTCCTTCATTCTTTTGGTGAATCAGCGGATGGTAGCCTTACTATAACAAAGGAAAGGCGGGCGGGTATATCAATAAAAAGAAGTTTATAAAAAAATGCGGAACAAACCGTCCCGCATCTCTGGGATATTACCTTATGTATTTGTCAATTCCTGCGGGCAGTCCCGGTACTGCTGCGGGGTCTGCCCGGTGCGGTCCCGGAAGATCTTGGTAAAATAGCTCTGGGAGGCATAGTTGAGGATACCGGAAATTTCCGCCAGTGAATACTCGGTGTACCGCAAAAGATACTTTGCCTCCTCCACCCGCTGTGCATGGAGATAATCCGGGATGGAATAGCCCGTCTCCTGCCGGAAGCGCTCTGCCACGGTCTTGGAGCTGAGCCCGGTCAGCAGGGCAAGGTGTTCGGCGCGGATATTCTCGTGCAGATGGCGGGAGATATAGTGCAGGCATTTTTGCACCGTGGGCGAATAGCCGCCCTGCTTGCCCTGCTGCACCTTGCGGCAGAAATCCATGCTCATATCATAGACGGTGCGCAGGATGTCGATGGCCTGCGTCATCACGTCCATCCGCTGACAGTACAGGTCGCTGAGGGTCAGAGCTTCTTCCTCGTCCATGCCGCCCTTGATGGCGGCACGGGACACGATCACGGCAAACCCCACAAAATGGTACTTCATCTGCCGCAGAGGGTCATCCGACATTTTTCCGTTTTGTCCCTGCTCCGGCTTGCGCATATACCGGGCAAGCTCCTTCACGTTTCCTGCTGCAACCAGCGCGGCGATGCGGTCCTCCAGCCGGGTGGTAACATGAGCCTCCGGGGTTTCCCGTATCTGGAACAGCGCCGCCTGAAATGGCTGTCCGATGGGCAGACGGTCTTCATCGTTGCACAGCAGAATGTTCTCTTCCGGGATCATAGTGCCGTGCACAAGGCACAGCAACAGGCAGACCGCGCTTTTTAACTGCGGAAGGGTGACCAGCGGAGAGTTGAGCAGCCCGGTGGCCAGGGTCCGCAGCTCCTCCGGGGTGAACAGGGTCTCCTGGCCGTAGGCAGCAAAGATCTCCTCATAACTGCGATGCACCGGAGACACCAGCCCCGTGACCCAGTACAGCTGCGCATCCAGCTTTGCCACGGCAAACAGATAGCCAGGCTTGATGTGGAAAATAGCCGGGTGCAGCGCATCCCGTTTTTGCAGCTCAAAATCCTGCACTGTCATCCTGAAGGCATATTCCGGCACCGGCGTTTTGGAAAACCGGGACCACTCCGCCACCACATGACCGTCCTGCGTCACCAAAAGCGCCGGGATCCGGGTCGCCTCATACAGGTGTCCGCAAATGCTCTGATACCGCTCCATCGTTTTCTCCTTCCTGCAAAACTGTACTTCTACGATAACTGTACCACACCGGGCAGTGCCATGCAACAAAAAAGTCCGGCTGTTCCTTGCAGTTTGAGCAAGAAACAGCCGGATAAAGAGAAGAAAATGAAGGAGAAAATGTCAGAATATAGTTATGGTCAGACCCTTGCCAGACCGTCCACGCTCAGCACAACGCCGGTGATGTAGGCTGCCTTCTCCGAGGCAAGGAACACCAGTGCATTGGCGATGTCCTCCGGCTGACCCAGACGGCGGAGGGGGATCTGTGCAACAAGGGGATCAAGGATCTCCTTGGGCACAGCCTTCATCATGTCGGTCTCGGTAATGCCGGGGGCAACGGCGTTGACCCGGATGCCCTGCGGGCCAAGCTCCCGGGCAAGCGTCAGGGTAAAGCCGTTGACGGCAAACTTGGAGGTGGGATAGGCTGCGCCGGTAGCCTGCCCGGTAATGGACACCACAGAGGAGACGTTCAGGATGACACCGCTGTGCTGCTTTTCCATCCACTTGGCGGCGGCATGGGCACAGTTGAACACGCCCTTGACGTTCAGATCCATGGTCTTATCGAACAGCTCCTCGGTGTAGCTGGCAAAGGGGGTGCTTTCCGACATCCCGGCGTTGTTCACCAGGATGTCGATCTTGCCGTACTTTGCGGCAACGGCATCCATAGCAGCCTGTACCGCAGCGGCATCGGCAAGGTTCGGG
Organism: uncultured Faecalibacterium sp.; assembly: GCA_902463905.1. Classification (GTDB taxonomy): domain Bacteria; phylum Bacillota; class Clostridia; order Oscillospirales; family Ruminococcaceae; genus Faecalibacterium. The sequence goes on from CABQHF010000072.1 coordinate 4,533, forward strand.
CAGATGCCCTCCACCACAGCGTCCGGCAGCTCTGCCTTCAGCTCGGCCACCGCATGGTCGGCAGTCTCCTGACGGCTGGCGCACAGCACCACCGCAGCACCCTCCTGCAAAAAGGCTTTAACGGCAGCCAGACCGATGCCCCGGCTGCCGCCGGTGACAACTGCAACTTTATTCTCCAGTAACATAGGCACGCTCCTTAATCTTCAATGTTGAGTTCTTTTTTCAGCTTCTCAGTGATGTCAAAGGCACTGTACGCCATGGGGATGTGGTAATCGTGCTTGTCGCCGTGGATGGGCTTCCAGACCTGTGCATAGAAGGGATTCTTCCGGGCGATCTCCGCATAGTGCCACTCGCTGCGCTGGCACTCCGGGCACCAGTGGCCGCCCCGCAGCACCGTGTTGGGGGTCGCCTTGAAGGTATGGCCGAAGGCACACTTCCAGACCAGCGGCTGATAGACCCCTTCCATCTTGTCGCTGACCACCTCGCCGCCGCGGAAGGCAGCAGCCTTTTTCATGTCCTCCAGATCCAGTGCCTCAAACTCCTTGCTCTCGTCGTAGCCGTGATCCAGCTTCTGCTCTTCCTCGCTGGGATGGAACAGCTTGTAGCCTTCTTCCAGACTGGGAATAGCCTCAGCTTCTTCCTTGGAGCCAAAGAAGGCATTGATCCAGTCGGTCTCGTTGTTTTCCATCATCCAGTCGTAGCCCATGCGCTTGTGGCCGATCTGCACGTTCTGTGCCTTCATAGCCTCTGCGCCGGGGATCATGGCAGCGATCATGGGGTTTTGCATCATGGCCTTCATGCTGTCCACGATGCCCTGCTGGTAGGTCTTGGGGTCGATGCAGCGGAAGTGCAGGATGTCGTTCAAAGCATCTGCATCGCTGAAATAGTGGCCGTGGAAGTTGTACTTTGCCATCCGGCGGGGGTCCTGCGTGTCGGCAAAGGTCATGCCCATGCCTTCTATCATCAGGTTGGTGAACTCCCAGCAGGTAAATCGCCAGCCCTTGCCGGAGCTGAGGTTATAAGCCTTGCGCCAGAAGCTCTCCGGCACCCAGCTTTCGCAGATATTGGCCATGCAGATGCCGCTCTCGACGGAAGTGGACCACTCCAGCACATTGTTGGGCGGCTGATGGAAGATGATGGGCTCCTCCCCCGCACCGTCGTTGGTGGGGTACTGTCCGGTCTGCCGGATGGAGACCCAGTGCTTCAGGCCGCTTTCAAAGACGGCAAACTCGCTGAACACCTTGCTGATGGCGTAGTAATCGTGGATGGAGGGGTTGATGGGGTCGCCGCAGCGTCCCATCTGCACCGGGTACTGCCGGTCGCCGGTCTCTGCCACCGTGCCCACATAGACAAGGTGGATATCATCGGCATTGGGCTGCTCCTGAATGGCCTTGATGATGGCCAGGGTCGAACCGATGTTGGTATACAGGGTCTTTTCCGGGTACTTATCCGCCGCCGGGGAGACCATGGCACCAATGTGCAGCACATAGTCTGCGCCTTCCACACAGCGCTTGACGCAAGCAAAGTCCGCCATATCGCCCCAGACCACTTCCAGCATGGGGTGTGCCATCTTTTTCAGCAGAACGCGGTTTTTATCGCTGGGACGTGCCAGCACACGCACCTTGAAGCGTGGGCTGCGGGCCAGCAGCTGCTTAACGGTCTCCTGACCCATGGTGCCGGTAGCACCGGTGACGAAAACCGTCTTGGGGCCAGCGATGATGTCCTGCATAAAGGTCTCATCGTCCACCCGCAGGGCGGCATCAAAGGCCTCCCGGGTGGCGTTCATGGCACGGCGGGCACCGGCGGCGTCTCCCAGTGCCAGATAGCCGATGCCCAGCTTGCGGCAAGCGGCCTCCAGCGCAGCACCATCCCGTTTGCGGCTGCCGATGGCCAGCACCGCCCAGTCGCAGGGGTATTCCACGGTCTTGCCGTCCTTTTCGCCCAGAACAGCGCCCTCTCGGATCTCGGTGACCTTCACCTCGGTCACCGGAGTGATGCCATGGGCATAGATGCTCTCGGTGACACAGATCTTCCGGGCAGAACCCAGATCGGCACAGAATTTCTTCATCATTTCCAGATCGGTGACGGTGCAGCCCTGCTCTGCCAGCAGTTCAGCTACCTCCATGCCCACCATGCCGCCGCCGATGATCACAACCCTGCCGGTGGGCTTGACCTTACCGGCCAGAACATCATGGCTGTTGGCAACGTGTGCGCCCTCTGCGCCGGGGATGTTGGGGATCAGGGGCGTTGCTCCGATACAGTTGAACACGGCAGCGGGCTTGATCTCCTCAATGAGCTCCGGGGTGACCGGGGTGTTCAGACGGACCTCCACGCCCATCCGCTGCACCTGAGAAGCCATGCTCTGGATGGCAGCCTCCATCTCCTCCTTGCGGGGAGCCTTGCCTGCCAGCACGAACTGACCGCCCAGCGCATCGCTTGCCTCGCACAGGATGGGATCGTGCCCCTTCCGCTTCAGGGTGCGGGCAGCCTCCAAGCCTGCAATGCCGCCGCCTGCGATCAGGATGGTCTTGGGGCTCTGGGTAGGCTGCATTGCGGCAGCGCACTCAGTCTCACGGCCAATGGCGGGGTTCCGCAGGCAGGTGATGTGGGGCATATTCAGGTCGGCAAAGCCATCCAGACAGCCCTGATTGCAGCCCACGCAGCAGTCGATGTCCTCTACCCGGCCCTCCCTGCACTTGTTGCAGAAATCCGGGTCTGCCAGCTGGGCACGCCCCATGACCACCATATCCACCTTGTCGGCTTCCAGAATATCCTCGGCCTGCTGGGGGTCGTTGATGCGGCCCACACCGATGGTCAGCATTCCGGTGCCCTTGCGGATGCGGGCAGCATTGTCCACGTTGAAGCCCCGGGGCAGATCCAGCGGCGGCACCTCGTACTTACTGGCGGCGGTGACGATGTTGCCACGGGAAACATCCAGCACATCCACACCGGCGTCCTTTGCCCAGTTGCAGAAGGTGATGGTATCCTCTACGGTCAGACCGGCCTCGCCAAAGCCATCGTCCTGTGCGTCGATACGCATGAACAGAGGCATTCCCTTCGGCATAGAGGCACGGATGGCACGGATGCACTCCAGTGGGAAGCGGGCACGGTTTTCCAGACTGCCGCCGTACGCATCGGTGCGGTGGTTCAGACCATCCGACAGGAAAGAGTGGGGCAGATAGTTGTGGGCACAGTGGAACTCGATGCAGTCGAATCCGGCAGCCACTGCACGGGCAGCCGCTTTGCCATAGCAGTCCACCACCTCGGCGATCATTTCCTTGCTGATGCCGGGAACAGTGAAGCCGGGTGCCAGCTCGGTATCACTGGAAAGCAGGATCATGGCCGTCTGATCCATGCCCACAGCCAGACCGCCCTGCCACAGCTGGATGCCGGCCTTGCCGCCCTCGGCGTGGATGGCATCGGTCAGCTCCTTCAGCTTGGGGATGTACTTGTCCTCTGCAATGGAAAGGAACATCTTGGGTGCGCTGAGGGCGTGGACGGAGGAGACCTCCACGATATTCAGAGCGCTGCCGCCCCGGGCACGGGCGACATGGTATGCAATGTGCTTTTCGTTTACAAAACGATCCTCGGTAAAGCGAGTGCCCATGGCAGGCATGATAATGCGGTTACGCAAGGTCATGTCCTTGATGGTGATGGGCGTGAACAGCTTGTCGAACATAAGCAGCCTCCTTTTGAATCAGTGCTTTCGGTGACTTCAGGATATCATGCACCGGCAGGAGCTGTATACTAAAATTGAGAATTATTTATCAATTTTTGGAAGAAGGATCTCGCCGGCTCATTTGCATCCTTCAATCGTCAAAAACGGACGATTCAAAAATAAATGCCGGATATCACCCGCTTAAAAACGGTGATGTCCGGCATTTGTTTAGATTTCCAGCCCGTGGTTCCCGGATGCGTTTTTCAGGTATTCTTCCGGATTACCGTTCAGAATCAAATCTGCATAGCCAAGCGGATTGTTAAAAATGAGGTAGTCCAGTTCCGTCCTCTGCGCCATGGTCACATCCAGTGCATCCTCGACCCTGGTGCAGTCGATGGAGATTTTTCTCCCATCCCGGAGCAGCAGCTCCACGTAACCGGTGTCCATGTTGAAATGGCAAGCTCTTGCATCGTACTTCATGTTTGTGTCCTTTCCGCCTTACGGCACTCTTACAGTGGTCTGTCGTGCTTTCTTATGATAAGGTCTGGGACGCTTTTCGATGGAAGCAAGGGATTCATTTTGTTTTCCAAAGAAAACAAAAAATCCGAACCCTTCTCCTATCGGAAAAAAGTTCGGATTTTGTTGTTGTGGTGCACCTCCAGGGACTCGAACCCTGGGCCCACTGATTAAGAGTCAGTTGCTCTACCAACTGAGCTAGAGGTGCATATTGTCAAGATGCGGTTTCTTCATCTTGACAACTCAAGTCGGCGACTACCTATTTTCACAAGCCGTTTCCAGCTAACTATCTTCGGCACAAGTGAGCTTAACTTCTGTGTTCGGAATGGGAACAGGTGGAACCTCACCGTCATCGACACCGACCGATCTGACTGGTTCAGTATAGCATATCTGCTTTACTTTGTCCAGTGTTTCTTAGAA
>CABQHF010000073.1 GCA_902463905.1 uncultured Faecalibacterium sp.
AAGGCCATCGACCTGCTGGACGAGGCCTGCGCCTGCTGCAATCTGGCCCACCCGGTCATCTCCGAGTATCTGGGCATGCAGAAGGAGCTGGACGCCCTGAAGCAGGAAGAAGCGGATATGGAGACAGCGGATGTCAACGAGCCCATCGACTACGAGCGTGTGGCCGAGCGCAAGACCCGCATCGCCAAGCTGGAAGCCGAGCTGCCCGCTAGGCAGGCAGCCGCCAGCGAGATCCAGGTGACCATGGACGATGTGGCCAAGGTCATCGAACTGTGGACCGGCATCCCGGCGGTGAAGATCCGGGAGACCGAGTTCGCCAAGCTGGCAGGGCTGGAAAATGAGCTGAAAAAGAAGATCATCGGCCAGGACGAGGCCGTGCATCTGGTGGCGCAGGCCATCAAGCGCAGCCGCGCCGACCTGTCCGGCCGCCGCCGTCCGGCCAGCTTCATCTTTGTCGGCCCCACCGGCGTGGGCAAGACCGAGCTGGTCAAGCAGCTGGCCAGCCAGCTGTTCGACGGCCCGGATCCGCTGATCCGTCTGGACATGAGCGAGTATATGGAAAAATACGCGGTGTCCCGTATGATCGGTTCGCCTCCGGGTTATGTGGGCTACGAGGAGGCCGGTCAGCTCACCGAGAAGGTGCGCCGCCGCCCCTACAGCGTGGTGCTGTTCGATGAGATCGAGAAGGCCCACCCCGATGTGATGAACATCCTGCTGCAGATCCTGGACGAAGGCAAGATCAACGACGCCCAGGGCCGCACGGTGGACTTTTCCAACACGGTCATCTGCATGACCTCCAACGCGGGCAGCAGCGACCAGAGCACCAGCAGCCTGGGCTTCAACAAGAGCGAAGAGCAGCGCAGCGAGGAAAAGACCCGCAAGGCGCTGGCACAGTTCCTGCGGCCGGAGTTCCTGGGCCGTGTGGACGAGGTGATTACCTTCAAGCCCCTGAGCGAGGAGACCCTGCAGGGCATTGCAGCCCTGATGCTGGACGAGTACAAGCCCGGCATGGACGCCAAGGGCATCGCCTACAGCTACACCCCGGCAGCCCTCCAGGCACTGGTGAAGAAGAGCGAGGGCGGCAAGTTCGGTGCCCGCGACCTGCGCCGCGTGATCCGCAAGGCCGTGGAGGACCCCGCCGCCGAAAAGCTCATCGACGGCACTCTGGCCTCCGGCAGCACCCTGGTGGTGGATGCCGACGAGAACGGCGAGATCGTACTGAAATAAAAAAGCACCCTGCCGCGGCCCGGATGGGCTGCATGACAGGATGCACGAAAGGCTCCCTTTGCGGGGAGCCTTTTTCTTATTCCCGGCTTTCCACGGCGCTCTCGATGATGCGCAGGAAGGTGGTGCCGTAGCGGGCGGCTTTCTTTTCGCCCACGCCGCTGATGTTCAGCAGCTCGTCCAGGCCGAGGGGCTTTTTCTCTACCATCTCCCGCAGAGTGGCGTCGCTGAACACCATAAAGGCGGGCACGTTCTGCTTGCCGGCCAGCCGTTTGCGCTGGGCGTACAGGGCGTTCAGCAGCTTTTCGTCGGCCTCGCTGAGCGGGGCGGCTCCGGCGGTGGACCTGGTGCGGCGGGGCTTTTCCAGCCGACGGGCGTTGTCGGCGGCCCGGCGGTGGGAGTCCTCCAGCTGCTGCTGGGCGGCCTGCTCTGCCGCCAGACAACAGGAGCAGTTGCCGCATTTTTTCGACGCGGCCTCGCCAAAGTATTCCAGCAAAAAGCCCCGCAGGCACTTCGGGGTGGTGGAATAGAAGGTCATGTACTTGAGCCGCTCTTCCGCCTTGCAGGCGGCTTCGGCCTTGACATCGGCAGGCAGGCCGTTGTCGGCTTCCAGCTCTTTATCAATGAAAAAGCGGATGGTGCGCACATCGGTGCCGGAGTACAGCAGGGTGCAGCGGGCAGGCTGCCCGTCCCGGCCTGCCCGGCCTGCCTCCTGATAATAACTCTCCAGATCCTTGGGCATATTATAGTGGATGACGAACCGCACATTGGGCTTGTCGATGCCCATGCCAAAGGCGTTGGTGGCCACCATCACCTGTACCCGGTCGTAGAGGAAATCGTCCTGATTCCTGCGGCGGGTCTCGGGATCCAGTTTGGCATGATAGGCTGCCGCCCGGATGCCCCGGCTCTGCAGCAGGCGGGCGGTCTCGTCCACCTGCCTGGTGGTGCTGCAGTAGACGATACCGGCGTTGCTGCCCTCCTGCAGTACCAGTTCCAGCAGGCGGCGGGGCTTTTCGCTGGGCAGGGCGCGCTGGGTGGCAAAATAGAGATTGGGCCGGTCGAAGCTGGTGGTCACCTCGTAGGGGGTTTGCAGGGCAAGGTGGGTGCGGATATCATCCCGCACATGGGCAGTGGCAGTGGCCGTGAAGGCACCCACCACCGGCCGGGTGGGCAGGCTGTCCACGAAGGCCTGGATGCGCAGGTAGCTGGGGCGGAAGTCCTGCCCCCACTGGCTGATGCAGTGGGCCTCGTCCACCGTGACCATGCTGATCTGCTGCTCCTGCACAAAGCGCTGGAAACCTGGCATTTCCAGCCGCTCCGGGGCCACATAGATGATCTTATACCAGCCCTCGCGGGCGCGGTGCAGCATCAGGGCCTTCTGGTTGTCGGTGAGACTGTTGTTCAGAAAAGCCGCTGCCACACCGGCCTGCACAAGGGCGCCCACCTGATCCTTCATCAGGCTCACCAGCGGCGACACCACCAGCGTGATGCCCGGCAGCAGCAGGGCGGGCACCTGATAGCAGATGGATTTGCCGGCACCGGTGGGCATCACGGCCAGCACGTCCTGCCCGGCCAGCAGGCGCTGGACGATCTGCTCCTGCCCAGGGCGGAAGCTGTCGTAGCCAAAAACTTTTTTCAGGATACTGTGCGGGGTTTCCATGGGTTCCTCCGTTATAATAAGTGAACGCGCAAAGGTGCGCGGGGTGTTCAAAACTGTACCAGTATACCACAAAACCCGACCCCTGCGCACAGAAAAACGTCACATTGCGTAAAAACGTGCGGAAAATCAATGATATTCCGGGCCGGGCATAGCTTTTCAGGATTGAAAATGCTATAATAAGAGCACATATTTCCATCCCGCGGCCAAGCGCGCCGATTGCAAAACGATTTTTTAAAGGAGCATTTTGATATGCAGCAGAAACTCATTACCTTTGCCGTGCCGTGCTACAACTCGGCGGCTTATATGCGCCACTGCATCGAGACGCTGCTCTCTGCCGGAGAGCGGGCGGAGATCATTCTGGTGGATGACGGCTCGGTCAAGGACGAGACGCCCGCCATCTGCGACGAGTACGCCGCAAAGTATCCCACCATCGTCAAGGCCATCCATCAGGAGAACGGCGGCCACGGCGAGGGCGTGAACCAGGGCATCCGCAATGCCACCGGCCTGTATTACAAGGTGGTGGACAGTGATGACTGGCTGGATGTGGACAGCCTGAAAAAGGTGCTGGATAAGCTCACCGTTCTGGTGGAGCGCCACACCGCCCCGGATCTGATGATCTGCAACTATGTGTACGAGCATGTGGAGGACGGCACCAGCCATACCGTGCGCTACACCAACGTGTTCCCCCAGAACCGGCTGTTCAGCTGGATGCACGTGGGCCATTTCCGCCCGGACCAGAACCTGCTGATGCACTCGGTGATGTACCGCACCGAGGTGCTGCGCCAGTGCGGCATGGTGCTGCCCAAGCACACCTTCTATGTGGATAACATCTTTGTGTACCAGCCGCTGCCCTACGTCAAGAGCATGTATTATATGGATCTGGACCTGTACCGCTACTTCATCGGCCGTGCGGACCAGAGCGTCAACGAGAGCGTCATGGTCAAACGGGTGGACCAGCAGCTGCGGGTCACCAGGCACATGATCGACTGCCAGGACCTGGATGCCCTGCAGCATGAAAAGCGGCTCCGGGCCTATATGCTCCACTATCTGTCCATGATGATGACCGTCAGCGACATCTTCCTGCTGCTGGATGGCACCCCGGAGGCCTACACCAAAAAGAAGGAACTGTGGCAGTACCTGAAGGACCATGTGAGCCCCAAGGTGTACCGCTCGGTGGTGCTGAGCCTGGGCGGTGTCAGCAACGTGAATGTCCCCGGCGGCGACAAGGTGGTGCTGGGCTGCTATCGCCTGGCCAAGAAGCTGTTCAAATTCAACTAAGGATAGGCACTGCGGTGTCTCTTGCTCCCCCGATGTCGGGGGAGCTTTTTTGCTGTTCGCCTTGATTTTTTATAAAAGTGCGGTGAATGGTTGCTTTTTCTTTTGGCGGAGAGTATACTGATATAGTATGCGTTTTTTGCCGTGCAGGTTTCCCCTGGGCGCATTCCCTTTCCTGCACGGCCCTGGAATGGAAGGTTTATAAAATAAGGAGGAAATGGGGCAGACTGCGGAACCGCTCTGCCCCAGGAGAACACACATGGAACAAATGTTGATCTGCCTGTCCATCGCTTTGATCGCAGGCCTGCTCATGTCCCGTCTGGCAAAGGCGGTAAATCTTCCGGCAGTCACGTCCTATCTGGTGGCCGGGCTGCTGCTGGGCCCCTTTGTGCTGGGGCGGCTGGGCCTCAGCGGCCTGGGCATCGGCTTTGGCTCCCTGGAGCAGGTGGAGGGCTACGGCGTAGTCACCCAGGTGGCACTGGGCTTTATCGCCTTTGTCATCGGCAACGAGTTCCGGCTCAGCTCCCTGCGGAGCATGGGCCAGCAGGCCATTACCGTGGGCATTGCCCAGGCCGTGATCACCACCGCCCTGGTGGACGTGGCCCTGGTGGGGGTGCATCTGCTGTTCCCCCAGGTGCTGTCCCTGGCGTCCGCTATTACCCTGGGTTCCATTGCCGCAGCCACGGCCCCGGCTGCCACCCTGATGGTGGTAAAGCAGTATAAGGCCAAGGGCCCCCTGACCCACCTGCTGCTGATGGTGGTCGCCATTGACGACGCTGTGGGCCTGGTGCTGTTCTCGGCCTCCTACGGGGTGGCCAATGCCCTGGAGCAGGGCCACATGGACCTGCTCAGCGTGGTGGTGGAGCCTCTCATGGAGATCCTGCTGTCCCTGCTGCTGGGTGCCGTTGCCGGTTACCTGCTGAACCTGCTGGAGGTCTACTTCCACTCCCGGTCCAAGCGCATGAGCCTGTCGGTGGCCTTTGTGCTGCTGACGGTGGGTGTTTCCATGCTGGAGGTTGAGGTAGGCGGCGTGCGCTGCGGCTTCTCCCTGCTGCTGGTGTGCATGATGACCGGCACCGTGTTCTGCAACGTCTGCCCCACCTCGGAGGAGCTGATGGACCGTCTGGACCGGTGGGTGTCCCCCATCAACATCCTGTTCTTTGTGCTGTCCGGCGCAGAGCTGGACCTGACCATCCTGTCCAACCCTCTGGTGCTGCTGGTGGGCGTGGTGTACATCGCCAGCCGCTCCCTGGGCAAGATCAGCGGTGCCTATGCCAGCTGCCGTGCCACCAAGTGCAGCCCCAGCATCCAGAAATACCTGGGCATCACCCTGCTGCCCCAGGCCGGTGTAGCCCTGGGCATGGCCGCAGAGGCTGCCCAGCTTTCCGACGGACACATGGTCCGGAACGTGGTGCTGTTCTCGGTGCTGGTGTATGAGCTGGTAGGCCCGACCCTGACCCGGATGGCTCTGACGGCTGCCGGCGAGATCCGCCCGGAGGGCCGCACCAACGCCCGTGTGGAGAACAAGCCCAAGGAACCCGTATCTGTCCAGGGCTGAATCTGAACCACAAAACGCCCCGGTTTTCCACCAGGCTCTGCCTGCGCTGTGGAAAACCGGGGCGTTCTTCTTTTTTAGTTCCGGTCCATGGTGTGGGTCGCGAATACTTTTTCGTCCTCCCACCACACCGGCTGCCCGGCGGCCAGCGTCCGGGGCACATCCAGCAGCCGCTGGTTGCTGCTGCCGCGGAAGCGCAGGGAGATGTCGTGCTTTGCCTGCACGAATTCACCGTCCACCAGCACATCCAGCAGCTGCAGCAGCTCATCGGTCACCTCGCACCGGGCGGCGCAGGGCTCTTTGCCGGTGAGCTGCTCCCAAGTGTAGCCGGAGTAGCACCAGACCGTTTTGTTGGGGTACAGGGCCTTGAAGTTGCGCACAAAGGGCAGCAACTCCCGCTGGTTTTCCGGCTCAAAGGGTTCGCCGCCCAGCAGGGACAGCCCGGCAATGTAGTCCGGCTGGCAGGAGGCGAACACCTGATTGCGGGTGGCCTTGTCGAAGGGCTGGCCGTAGGCAAAATCCCAGGCCACGGAGTTGAAGCAGCCGGGGCAGCGGTGGCGGCAGCCGGAAACAAATACGCTGGTGCGCACGCCGGGCCCGTTGGCAATGTCGTAATACTTGATGGTTGCGTAGTTCATAGTGATACTCCAATAAAAAGCTCCCCCTCTCGGGGGAGCTGGCAATGCGAAGCATTGACTGAGAGGGTTACAGATGCAGCACGCGGTCCTTGATCTCCTGGGTGCGGCCCTGATTCCAGAACTGGGTGCCGATATAACCGCAGGTGCGGCGGGCAACGTTCAGCTTGTTCTGGTCGCGGTTGCCGCACTTGGGGCACTCCCACACCAGCTTGCCGTCATCCTCCACGATCTTGATCTCGCCGTCGTAGCCGCAGCACTGGCAGTAATCAGACTTGGTGTTCAACTCGGCGTACATGATGTTGTCGTAGATGAACTGCAGCACGCTCATGACGGCTTCCAGATTGTCCTGCATGTTGGGCACTTCCACATAGCTGATGGCACCGCCCGGGGACAGACGCTGGAAGTCGCTCTCGAACTTCAGTTTGGTAAAGGCGTCGATCTGCTCCGAGACATGGACGTGGTAGCTGTTGGTGATATAGTTCTTGTCGGTGATGCCGGGCACAATGCCAAAACGCTTCTGCAAGCACTTGGCGAACTTGTAGGTGGTGGACTCCAGCGGGGTGCCATAGAGGGAATAGTCCATGTTCTCGGCCTTCTTCCACTGGTTGCACTTGTCGTTCATGTGCTGCATCACGCTCAGGGCAAAGGGCTTGGCACCGGCGTCGGTGTGGCTCTTGCCGGTCATATACTTCACGCACTCATACAGGCCGGCATAACCCAGGCTGATGGTGGAATAGCCGCCGAACAGCAGCTTGTCGATCTTTTCACCCTTCTTCAGGCGGGCCAGTGCGCCGTACTGCCACAGGATGGGTGCGGCATCACTGGGGGTGCCCAGCAGCCGCTTGTGACGGGCCTGCAGGGCGCGATGGCACAGATCCAGACGCTCGTCAAAGATCTTCCAGAACTTTTCAAAGTTGCCCTCAGAACTCAGGGCAACGTCCACAAGATTGATGGTGACCACACCCTGATTGAAACGGCCGTAGTATTTGGGCTTGCCGGTCTCGGGGTCCACATAGGGGGTCAGGAAGCTGCGGCAGCCCATGCAGGTGTAGCAGTGGCCCTCGCCGTTCTTGTCCACCTTGAGTTCCAGCATCTTCTTTTCGGAGATGTAGTCCGGAACCATGCGCTTGGCGGTGCACTTGGCGGCCAGCTCGGTCAGATAATAATAAGGAGTACCGGGGCGGATGTTGTCCTCCTCCAGCACATAGATCAGCTTGGGGAAGGCGGGGGTGATCCACACACCGGCCTCGTTCTTCACGCCCTGATAGCGCTGGCGGATGGTCTCTTCAATAATGATGGCAAGGTCGGCCTTTTCCTGCGGGTTGCGGGCTTCGCCCAGATACATGAACACGGTGATGAAGGGGGCCTGACCGTTGGTGGTCATCAGGGTGACCACCTGATACTGGATGGTCTGCACGCCGCGGTTGATCTCGTTGCGCAGACGGCGCTCCACGATCTCCTTCTTGCGCTCGGCAGAGACGTCCAGACCTTCCATCTCCAGTTCTACCTCGGCGGCGATCTTCTTGCGGGAGACGTCCACAAAGGGAGCCAGATGGGTCAGGCTGATGCTCTGGCCGCCGTACTGGTTGGAGGCCACCTGTGCAATGATCTGGGTGGCAATGTTGCAGGCGGTGGAAAAGCTGTGGGGCTTTTCGATATAGGTGCCGGAGATGACCGTGCCGTTCTGCAGCATATCCTCAAGGTTGACCAGGTCGCAGTTGTGCATGTGCTGGGCAAAGTAATCGGAATCGTGGAAGTGGATCAGGCCCTCCTGATGGGCCTTGACGATCTCCGGGTCCAGCAGCAGGCGGGCGGTCAGGTCCTTGGAAATCTCACCGGCCATGTAGTCGCGCTGGACACTGTTCACGGTGGGGTTCTTGTTGGCGTTCTCCTGCTTGACTTCTTCGTTCTGGCACTCGATCAGGCTCAGAATGCGCTCATCCGTAGTATTGGTCTGGCGCTTGAGGCTCTGTACATAGCGGTAGGTGATATAGTGGCGGGCAATGTCATGGGCACGGATGTCCATCAGCTTGTTCTCCACCATGTCCTGGATCTCCTCCACGCTGACGGCGCGGTTGAGAGCGTGGCACTGGTCGGTCACATCCGATGCGATCTGAGTGATCTGCTCCCGGGTCAGACGGCTTTTGCCGCCCACGGAATCGCTGGCCTTGGTCACTGCCGTGATGATCTTGGTGATATCAAAGGGCACCTCTGCGCCGTTGCGCTTGATGATCTTCATTCATTTTCCTCCTGACGATACAGCCGCAATTTGAGCGGGCGTCCCTTTTGGCAAGAGGCGCCCGCGGAATGCATTGTAGATGTTGATACTATCATATCACTATTTAGTGATATGTCAATGGAAGAACCACTACATTTTGTGTTTTGTAGCATTGAACAAATTTGCGGGAAGATTTTCAGAGCAAAATCTCGGTCAAAGCCCCTTGACAAACCGCACAAGAAAAGTAGGACCTTTCCGCAGGGTAATATCCGCTGTCCTCTATACGGTTCCCATAGGGGATCCCCTTTATTATATTACCTTATAATAGGGGAGAAAGGAGTCCGGCGGGAGGCAGGGGATACACGGGCGGGAAGATGTCAAACGCCGGTGGAGTTTGATACAAAAAACTGGGCAAAAGGCCCAAAGAAGAAAAAAGTCAAAAAAACTTGCAAAAAGGGGTTGCCAAATGGCCCGGTGTGTGGTATTATACTTGAGCGCCAAGCGCTGAGGCAAAAGAATGACT
>CABQHF010000074.1 GCA_902463905.1 uncultured Faecalibacterium sp.
AACTCCCTTGTGCCGGAGCTTCTGGATAAGGTAGACGATAAAAAGATGGGCTTCAGGCCTGCCGTGGAGCTGTCCTACATCAAACCGAAAAATCAGAGGCTTATCGCTGTTTCCATTGACGGGGAGCAGGCTTCGCCCTCGCTGGCCTAGGCTAAACGGCTCCGGGAGCTGGATGTTTTCTATCAAACTTTTTTCTTTGCCGTTCCTGCTGATTGCAGGTGTTATACAAATTCTTCCCGCATGGGGGTGAAGAAGTCCAGCAGCACTCCGGCTTCCAGGCAGACGCAGCCGTGCATGACGCCGTTCTGCTTGAGCAGGGTGTCGCCGGGGCCTACCTCGCGGGTCTCGTCCCCGATGGTAAAGCGGAAGCGGCCGGACACCACATAGCTGATCTGCGTGTGGGGATGGCAGTGCATGGCACCCACGCCGCCGGTCTCAAAGGTGTTTTCCACGCACATTGCGTCCTTGCTGTAGGCCAGGATGCGGCGCTTCACGCCCTTGCCGCAGACTTCCGGCTCGATCTCTGCATGCGGCACCCATGCCGCGTCCTGATGCTGTTTTTCCATATCCCATAACATCCTTTCTGGTATGCCTGTCAAAGGCAGTATTTCTGTATACAGGATAGCATTTTTCCCCCGCAAAGTCCATCGTTTCTTACAGGCTCTTTCCGCAGACGCGCAGACGGCCCACAAGCAAAAAACTGCTACACAAAAGCCATGTGCAGCAGTTTTTGCTTTATGCCCAGTTTTTCCGTCCGTAACGGGTGGTCATCTGGAGAATATCCGTTTGCAGCTTTTTGGTCAGCTGGGTCTTTTTCAGCCGCCAGCGCCAGTTTTCGCCCACGGTGGAGGGCTTGTTGATGCGGGCGGTGTTGTCCAGCCCCAGCCAGTCCTGCATGGGGACGATGCAGGTGGCGGCCGCACTGCGGAAGATGAGGGCGATCATGCTCTTGTAGAGCTGCGCTTCCGGGGTGGCGTAGTCGTAGAGGTAATCCCGCACCAGAGTGCGCTCGGCGGCGGTGATGGTCTGATACCAGGACACCAGCGTCTCGTTGTCATGGGTGCCGGTGTAGGCCACGCTGTTCACCGGGTAGTTGTGGGGCAGGTAGTCGCTGGCACTGCCGGTATCGCGGGAGTCAAAGGCAAACTCCAGCACCTTCATGCCGGGGAAACCGCTGTCCCGCACCAGCTGGCGGACCGTCTCGCTCATATAGCCCAGATCCTCGGCGATGATCTCCCGTTTGCCCAGTGCCTGTTCCACGGCGCGGAACAGCTCCATGCCGGGGCCTTTTTCCCAGTGGCCGGTCGCGGCGGTCTCGCTGCCGTAGGGGATGGAAAAATATTCGTCAAAGCCGCGGAAGTGGTCGATGCGCACCACGTCATACAGCTCAAAGCAGTACCACAGCCGGGTGATCCACCACTGGTAGCCGGTCTCCCGGTGTTTTTCCCAGCGGTAGAGCGGGTTGCCCCAGAGCTGGCCGGTGGGCGAAAAGCCGTCCGGCGGCACACCGGCCACGGCGGTGGGGATGTTGTCCTTATCCAGCTGGAACATCTGCGGATTCGCCCATGCGTCGGCGGAATCCAGCGCCACATAGATGGGGATATCCCCGATGATGCGGATGCCCTTTTCGTTGGCATAGGCTTTCAAAGCGCGCCACTGCTGGTCGAACTTGAACTGCAGATATTTGTGATACTCCACCTCGAAATACAGTTCCCGGCGGTAGTAGTCCATGGCGTTCTGCCAGCGCAGGCGGATGTCCTCCGCCCACTCGATCCACGGCTTGCCCTTAAAACGATCCTTCACCGCCATGAACAGGGAAAAATCGTCCAGCCACCATTTGTTCTTCTCGCAGAACGCAGCAAACTCCGTGTTGTGGCCGATATCGCTGCGGGAATAGGCCAGCCGCAGCAGGCGGCCCCGCTCCTTGTAGAGCCGACTGTAGTCGATATCGTCCGCCTTGCGGCCGAATTTTGCCGTTCTGCACTCCTCGGCAGTCAGCACACCTTCCTCGACCAGCGCGTCCAGACTGATGAAATAGGGGTTGCCTGCAAAGGCGGAAAAGCTCTGGTAAGGGCTGTCGCCGTAGCTGGTCACGCCCAGCGGCAGGATCTGCCAATAGGTCTGCCCGGCGTCCTTGAGCCAGTCCACAAAGTCGTATGCTTCCTGCGAAAAGCAGCCGATGCCGTAAGGGGACGGCAGACTGCTGATGGGTAGCAAAATGCCTGCACTTCTCTGCATCTTCTTATACCTTCCTTTATATCTCGATCAGGATGCCCGCATGATCCGAAACCCAGGGCTCCTGTTTTCCGTTGAATACCACCCGGCTGCTGCGCACCGGAAGCGCTTCGGAGCACCAGATCTGGTCGATGCGCTTTTGGGCAGCGGCATCCGGGGCATCCCGCCAGCCGTCGATGGCCTGCACCACCGTGTAACCGTCATCCCGCTGCCGGGCCAGACGGTAGGTGTCCTGCCAGCCGCTGCGGAGGATGAGGTCATACCCCTCGCCCCGCACATCGGCCTCGCTGTTGAAGTCGCCCAGCAGAAAGGCCATCGGCTTTGCCCCGGCCGCCCGGGCCAGCGTCTCCCACTGGGCCGGGAAGGGTTCTTCCTCGTCCTTCCACCAACCCATGTGCACAGCGTAGTACCAGACATCTCCTGCACAGATGCCCAGTGCCCGGCGGGTCTTCCAGTAATGGTAATCGTCTGACCGGCTCAGCAGCAGGTTTTCGGCCTGCGTGATGGGGGCACGGCTGAACACCGCCATGCCCTCATCGTATTTGTCATAGCCGATCTTGGCCGGGAGCCAGCTCCAATGGTAATATACGCCCCGTTCTTCCAGCATCCGGGCCACGGCGGCGGCATGGTTATCCGCTTTCAGCAGCACCGTATTGCAGGGGCAGGGATAATATCCCGCCGGGACATCCCCCAGCAGCGGAGCAGCGGCGGTCTGGTTCACCTCCTGCAGGGCGAACACATCCGGCTGTTCCTTTGCGATAAACTCCACGAAAGTCTCCCGTTTTGCCGCATACTCCGGCTCGATGAGGCTGTGGGTGTTCAATGTCAACAGTTTCATAAGCAATTACAGAATATCGTTGATGTCAGATTTCAGCACGTCTGCCTTGGGGCCGTACACTGCCTGGATGCCGTCGCCCTTGATCAGCAGGCTCAGCGCGCCCTCGGCCTTCCAGGCGGCAAGGTCGGCCACCTTGGCGGGATCCTTGACGGTGACGCGCAGACGGGTCATGCAGGCATCCACCAACACGATGTTCTCGCGGCCGCCCAGCAGGGCAATGATGCGCTCGGCCTGGCCATTATCGGACTTCTTGTCTGTCTTTTTCTCGGTCGTTGCGGCAGCAGTGCTCTCCTCCGGGGCGTTGTCGTCGGTGTAGTTGCCCAGACGACCCGGCGTTGCCAGCTTGAGCTTGCCGATCATGAAGTAGGCCACAAAATAGCCGATGATGAAGAAAGCGATGACGCAGAGGATGAAGTTGATGATATCACCGCCCAGACCGGCCTGCAGGGACATGGGGATGCGGGTGATGAATTCCAGGTTGCCGAAGGAGTGCAGGCGCAGGTGGATAATACCGGCCATGGCGAAGGCGCAGCCCTGCAGCAGGGCGTACACGATGTACAAGGGCATTGCGCAGAACATGAACATGAATTCCAGCGGCTCGGTGACGCCGGTGAGGAACACGGCCAGTGCGGTGGAGATGAACATGGACTTATAGTTTGCACGCTTGTCGGCGTCCACCCGGCGGTACATGGCCAGTGCGATGCCCAGCAGCAGGCCGGTGGCACCGATCATCTGGCCCACCTTGAAGCGGGCGGGGGTGACGGTGGCCAGCAGGTTGTTGTAAGCGGCCATGTCACCGGCCTTCTTGAAGTTGATGAGGTCGTTGGCCCATGCCAGCCACAGCGGGTCCTGACCGAACACCTGACTGCCTGCGTTGACGCCGGTAGCGATGGTGTAGGTGCCGCCGAAGGAGGTGTAGTTCATGGGGATGGTCAGCATGTGGTGCAGACCAAAGGGCAGCAGCAGACGCTCCAGCGTACCATAGATGAACGGAGCCAGCACCGGAGAGGTCTCGGAAGAGTTGGCGATCCAGATGCCGAAGTTGTTGATGCCGGTCTGCACCACAGGCCAGAACAGGGCGAGGATCAGCGAGATGACCACAGAGTAGGCAATGACCACCATGGGCACGAAGCGCTTGCCGTTGAAGAAGGCCAGTGCATCCGGCAGTTTGCGGAAGTTATAATATTTATTGTAAGCCACACCGCCCACGAAACCGGCGATGATGCCCACGAACACGCCCATGTTCAGGGCCGGGGCACCCAGCACCGAGGTGAAGTAGCCGTTGACGGCGATCTCCTGCCCGAACAGGGTGTGGGTCACGGCGTTGGGATCCTCCAGCATGGCGCTGGTGACACCGAAGATGTTGCCGGTGATGACGTTGATGAGGGCGAAGGCCAGCACAGCCGCAAAGGCACCGCCTGCGCGCTCCTTGGCCCAACTGCCGCCGATGGCGACCGCGAACAGGATGTGCAGATTATTGATGACGGCCCAGCCGATGTTCTCCATCGTGGTGCCGATGGTCATGATGGCCGCGATGTCGCCGCCGCCCATCTGCACCAGCTTACCCAGGCTGATCATCAGGCCGGCTGCGGGCATGACCGCGATGACGGTCATCAGTACCTTGCCCAGCTTTTGCAGGAAATCGAAGTTGATGAGTCCCTTCTTTTTGGGGGATGCTTGTGTTGTTGCCATGGTGTTCCTCCTTTGGTTCCTTTCCTTTGCATTTCAAAGCGCAAACTTTGCATTGCGTTTGCGTAATCCAGCGCAACAAGAATAGCGCGTTTCCGCAAATTTTACAAGAGTTTTTTCTGTTGAAAATTATTTTTCTACGTTTCGTACAACACCAAAGCAGATTCTTTGTGAAAATCGGCGAATCATCGCAACACAGTTGTTGCGCAAATCGTGCAATATCAGACGCAAACATTGACTTTGCGTGCAAAGCCCTTTACAATAGAGCTATCAGAAAGGGGTGGTTCAGTCCATGGCAGTCACCATCAAAGATATCGCCGCAGCCGCAGGCGTTTCGCCGTCCACCGTCTCCCGCACCTGCAAGGACAGCCCGTCCATCAGCCGGGACACTAAGGAGCGCATCCGCCGCATCATGGCCCAGATGGGTTATGAGCCGAATTTTGAGGCCGAGCCGGTGGAGGCCTTTTCCAAGACCATCGGCATTATTCTGCCCTCTTCCCAGCGGGATGTGTACGAGAATGCCTTCCATTTGGAGATCATCCGGGGCATCGGGCAGTTCTGCAACCAGCGCCGGTATGTGAACACGGTCATCACCGGGCAGGACGACGCCGAGGTGCTGGACGCCATCCAGAGCATGGTGGCCAACACCCAGGCCGACGGCTTTATCCTGCTCTACTCCAAAAAGAACTGCCCGGTGGCGGCCTACCTGCACCAGGAAGGGTTGCTGCACGTCATCGTGGGCAAAGCAGCGCAATCCGCCAACCAGACCATCTACATCGACAACGACAACGCCCTGGCCGGCGAGGAAGCCACCGATCACCTCTATGAACTGGGCCACCGTCGCATCGCCTATTTCGGGGTCAGCAATGCCATGCTGTATTCCGCCGAGCGCAAGCGCGGCTACCAGATGTCCCTGCTGAAGCACGGCATCACCCCGGACGAGAAGGACTGTGTGGAGATCAACTTCCTGAACGACCCCTACGAAGCCGCCCTGAAAGCCCTGCTCACCGCCCCGAACCGCCCCACGGCGGTGCTGGTGAGCGACGATATCCTGGCCGTGATGCTGGAACAGTTCTGCAGCAAGCTGGGCCTGCGCGTGCCTGCAGACCTTTCTATCGTGTCCTTCAACAATTCGCTGTTCTCCCGCATTACCAATCCCCCGCTGACCACCGTGGACGTCAACCCCTACCAGTTGGGCATCGAAGCCGCCAGCCAGACCATCAACCACATCGAGAACCCGAGCCTGCTGGCCACCAAGATCATCGTGCCCCACAAGCTCATCGTGCGGGAAAGCTGCTGCCCGCCGCCGGAACGCTGAAAACAGAAAAAGAGCCCTCTCAGTCTCGTCGCTTTGCTCCTCGCCAGCTCCCCCGAAAAAGGGGAGTTTTTCTGTTGCGGTGGGGTTTGTACCCAAGCTCCCCCCTCGGGGGAGCTGGCACCGCAGGTGACTGAGAGGAATGCACGCGAATACAAGACTGAGAAGGTTCTTCTTTTATCTTTTCCGGCACTCCCGCGGGGTCATACCGAAGTGTGCCTTGAACGCCCGGTTGAAGTAGGAGAGGTTCTCAAACCCGCACCGGGAGGCGATGGTCAGTACGGTATCCTCCGTGGTGTGCAGTGCCTCGGCCGCTGCATTGAGCCGGTATTCCTTGAGGAAGGCCACAAAGCTCTGCCCGGTCATCTGCCGGAACCAGCGCATGAAATGGCTCTCACTGCAGGGCACCAGCCGGGCCGCATCGGCAATGTGGATCTCCTCCCCGTAGTGTTCCGATGCCCATTGCAGGATCTTTTTCAGCCGCCGGGTGTCGGTCGTTTCCGTCGGCGGCAGATCCTTGCCCTGCGCGATGAGCAGCGCCAGGAACCGCAGCAGCGCCCCCTTGATAAAAAGTTCATAGCCGGGCTGCTTGGTGCGGTTGGCGTCCTCGGTCTCTCGCAGGCAGGCGGCCGCCTGCGGGTAGCACAGGTCGTTGGGAGTCAGCCGCCGGGTCAGCGAGAACCGCCCGCTCTGGAGCGGCAGGATGTACTTTTCCGCACAGAGATCCTCCGCGCCGCCCAGTAGCTCCAGATCAAAGATGATGTTCTCATATTCCATGGAGCGGCCCTCGGCCTGCCGCAGGGCGTGGAGCGTTCCCGGCGAAAAGACAAAGATGTCCCCTTCCCGCGCCGGGTAGGTCACAGTGCCCATCTGCACAAGGCCGTTGCCCCGCTTGACAAAGACCAGCTCCATGCTGTCCTGCCAGTGCAGCGCCACCTGCGGGAAGTCCCCCGGGATGGTACAGGGGTAGATATTGAAGGGGAAGCGCACGGCGCCGTGCCGCTTTGTTTCCTGCAAAGATAACGGATTTTCCATGGCAGCACCCTCCTGATGATAGGATTGTATCACAATCTGCATTGATTTTACAAGATTTTGCACGTTTTGTGTGGTATATCTTGAATCAAAGATGTCAAACCTGCTTTCCATACAAAGGAGGACACGATCATGAACTTTACCGAAACTCTGCAGGCCCTCACAGGCAAGCCGCTGGCTGCCTGCACGGATCAGGAACTGTATCTCGCATTGCTGGAGCTCATCCGGCGCAAGAGCGCCGACCGGGTGCAGCCTGTCACCGGCCGCAAACTGTACTATATCAGCGCCGAATTCCTCATCGGCAAGCTGCTGTCCAATAACCTCATCAATCTGGGCCTGTACGATGACGCCCGCACCGCGCTGGCTGCCGCCGGAAAGAGCCTTTCCGACATCGAGGAAGTGGAGCCGGAACCGTCCCTCGGCAACGGCGGACTGGGCCGTCTGGCCGCCTGCTTCCTGGATTCGCTGGCCACGCTGAACCTGCCCGGCGACGGCATCGGCCTGCGGTATCACTTCGGCCTGTTCCGCCAGTCCTTTGAGAACGGCGTGCAAAACGAGAAGCCGGATCCCTGGCTCACCGCCCACAGCTGGGCTGAAAAGACCAACATCACCTACCCGGTGGAGCTGGCAGGCAAGGCCTACACCGCCCGGCTGTACAAGCTGGCCGTCACCGGCTACGAGGGCCGCACCAATACCCTAAACCTGTTCGATCTGGACACCATCGACGAGAGCATCGTCCACGACGGCATCGCCTTTGACAAGACCGCCATCGACAAGAACCTGACCCTGTTCCTCTACCCGGACGACTCCGACGAGGCGGGCCGCCGCCTGCGGGTGTACCAGCAGTATCTGATGGTCTCGGCCGGTGCCCAGCTCATTCTGGCCGAGTGCGCCGCCCGCGGCTGCAACTATCACGACCTGGCCGACTACGCTGCCATCCAGATCAACGACACCCACCCCAGCATGGTCATCCCGGAATTGATCCGCCTGCTGGGTGAAAAGGGCATCGAATTTGACGAGGCCGTGGAGATCGTAACCAAGGCCTGCGCCTACACCAACCACACCATTCTGGCCGAGGCACTGGAAAAGTGGCCCCGCGCCTATCTGGATGCCGTTGTGCCCCAGCTGATGCCCATTATCGAAAAGCTGGATGCTCTGGCCCGCACCCGCACCAAGGACGAGAGCCTTGCCATCATCGACAAGGACGACCGGGTGCACATGGCACACATGGACATCCACTTTACCCACTCCACCAACGGCGTGGCGGCGCTGCACACCGAGATCCTGAAAAATTCCGAGCTGCACGGCTTCTACGAGCTGTACCCGGAAAAGTTCAACAACAAGACCAACGGCATCACCTTCCGCCGCTGGCTGCTGGAGTGCGACCCCGCTCTGACCGCCGAGCTGGAAAAGCGCATCGGCTCCGGCTTCCGCAAGGACGCCGCCGAACTGGAAAAGCTGCTGTCCTATGCGGACGATGAAGCCGTCCTGAGCGAGCTGACCGCCGTGAAGAAGGCCAACAAGCAGGCATTGGCGGACTGGCTGCTGCGCACCCAGAACGTCACCGTGAACCCGGACGCCGTGTTCGACATCCAGTCCAAGCGGCTCCACGAGTACAAGCGCCAGCAGCTGAACCTGCTCTACCTCATCCACCAGTATTACGAGATCAAGGCCGGGCACCTGCCCGCCGTGCCGCTGGTGAGCATCTTTGGTGCCAAGGCCGCCCCGGCCTACACCATCGCCAAGGATATCATCCACGCCCTGCTGACCCTCTCCAAGGTCATTGCAGCCGACCCGGAGGTCTCCAAGTGGCTGCAGGTGGTGTTCATTGAGAATTACAACGTCACCGCCGCCGAGAAGCTCATCCCGGCCTGTGATCTCTCCGAGCAGATCAGCCTTGCCTCCAAGGAGGCCTCCGGCA
>CABQHF010000075.1 GCA_902463905.1 uncultured Faecalibacterium sp.
CAAAGCAGCCGCCCCGGGCCGCATCGTCAAAGCCGCCCATGTGCCAGCGGATGGCCACGGCCTCTTCCACCTTGAGCTTCATGAAGCGCTCAATAAGGAACACGCTTTTTTCACCGTGGCCGTAGGGAAACAGGTCCTCCACGCTGTAGCTGGGCACCTTTTCCCACTGACCGGTGGACTCGTTCTTCACGTTGCGGGTGCCAGCCTTGTAGTAGTTGGCCTTGCACAGATCGTGCAGCAGTGCGCAGATGGCAAAGCTCTCCTCACTCTCGCCCTCGGAAAAAAAGGTGTCATGCAGGGCGTGGTAGACGTTCAGGCTGTGCATGCACAGCCCGCCGGTGCATGCACCGTGGAACCGGGTGGACGCCGGAGCCGAAAAGAAATCGGTCTTGTGGTCCAGCCAGTCCAGCAGCTTTTCGCTGCCGGGGCGGGTGACATGCTGCCGGAAGATCTGCAAAAACTCCTCGCGGTCGGTCATGCTCACAGCTCCATATCTTCCAGGATGCCCTTGAGGATGGCCAGCTCGTCGTGGCTCAGGGAGATGCCCTTGCCCATGCGGGTGCCGTCCGGGGACCAGTCGCGGATGTCGTACTTGGGCTCGCCGTCGTTCCAGCTGATCAGGTTGAGCTGACGCTCCCAGCCGCGGGGACGCTGCGAGAGCACCGCAATGCGCTCGACGACTTCATATTTGATCTCTGCCATAATGCAAAACCTGCCTTTATCTTTGTTTGCTACCATAATAAGGGAAGCGCGGCAAGATTTCAACAGGTAAAGCAAAAATTAACGGAAAATTTTTTGTGCGGCTCAGCCGTAAGGGGCGTTTTCGCGCCACTCCACAAGCTGCTGCACCGCGTCGGCGTCCTCATCCGGGGCGGGGTGGGCCGAGTGAGTGTGCTGCAGGGTGCTGAACAGCCCCGGGGCATACTGCGCCATCACACCGGGCACCTTCCCGGCCAGAAATTCCTGCGCGTTTTTCTGGCGGCAGGCGGCGGGGGTGCCGTCGGTCATGGGCACACCGGCCTGCGGAGCGCTGCCCGGTTCCGGGTGCGGAGGATTGCCGGGCACTTCCGGCGGGGGCAGCTGGGTGCCGGATGCCGAGGGGTCTCCGGGCGGCTGGGTCGGGTCCGGCTGTTTGCCCAGCGGCGGGCTGCACCGGCTGCAGTTGGCTTCCGGCGCGGAAGAAGGCCCGGGCCGGTCCGGAAGGGCATGATGGATGAACGGCGTGAGGGAATTCATAAAAGCGGTCACCTCCTGCCGTTAGGATGCCCGGCGGCGGGGCGTTTTACACCACCAGCTCCACGGTGGAGCCGCCGGTGCGGTTTTTGTGCACCACCACCTGCCGGTCGATGCGGTCCTTCAGGGCCCCCACATGGGAGATGATGCCCACCAGCCGGTCGCCCTCGGTCAGTCCGGCCAGCACCCGGATGGCCTGTTCCAGCGATTCCTCGTCCAGGCTGCCGAAGCCCTCGTCCAGGAACAGGGTGTCCAGCCGGATGCCGCCGGCGGCGCTCTGCACTTCATCCGAAAGGCCCAGTGCCAGCGCCAGCGAGGCCTTGAAGCTCTCACCACCGGACAGGGTCTTGACACTGCGGCGGGTTCCGTTGTAGTGGTCGATGACGCCGAGGTCCAGGCCGGACTGGCTGCGCTGGTTCTCGGCCCCGATGCGCTCCAGCTCGTACTGGGCATCGGTCATCTGCATCAGGCGGAGGTTGGCGTGGCGCAGGATGCGGTCGAGGTAGTCCATCTGGATGTAGGCTTCCAGTTTGATCTTCTGTTTGCTGGTCAGGGTGCCGCCGGCGGTGGCGGCCAGTGCTCCCACCCACTGGGCGCGCTGCTCCAATGCAGCGTGCTGCACGGCGGCGGTGCGGTACTGTTCCATGATGCGGCGGTTGGGTAGCAGGCGGGCGGCCAGCTGCTTTTCCTGCCCGCGGGCGGCATCCCGTGCAGCAGTCAGTTCAGCAGCCGCTTCCCGTAAGGTTTCCGGCGGCTGAGCCGGGGCGGAACTCTGGGCCGCTGCCTGCTGGCTGCGCAGGGCATCCACAGCGGCTTTGGCGGCCGCGTAGTTCTGCTGTGCCATGCGCAGGGCAGCTTCGGCCTGTTCCATCCCGGCGCGCAGGGCGGTGCGGTCGGCTTCCAGCAGGTCCAGCGCGGCCTGCGCCTGCGCCCGCTGGGGGTAGGGCAGGGCTTTCTGTTTGGCAAGCACCTGCTGTTCCAGTGCCTGCACGCGGGCAGACTGAGCGGCAGCGGTGCGGTCAGCCTCCTGCACCTGCTGTTCCAGCGCCGGGCGCTGGCGGGTGTGGGCCTGCCGGTCGGCTTCCAGCTGCGCCTTGCGCTGACAGTCGGCTCCGGCCTGCCGCAGGCTGGCCGTGCAGTCGGTGCGGGCGGCCTGCAGGGCGGCAGTTTCCTCGGACAGGACGGTATTCATCAGGGCGAAGGTCAGCTGCACCGGAGGTTTGCCTTCCGGCGCGGCAAAGCGCTCCGGCAGCAGGGCCTCGGCGTCCCGGCGCAGGCTGCGGCGGGCTTCGTCTGCAGCGGCAAGGGCGCTCTGGGCGGCGGCGCTGGCCGTTTGCGCGGCACGGTCGGCTTCCTCGGCGGCCTGCCGGGCCTGCTCCACCTGTACCTGCGTGGGTGCGGTGCGGGGCAGGACGGCCCGGGCCGGGTGATGGGTACTGCCGCACACCGGGCAGGGGGCACCCTCGGTCAGCTCCTGTGCCAGCAGACCGGCCTGCGCGTCCAGAAAGGCCCGATCCAGCGTGTCCCGCCGGGTGTGGGCTTCGTCCTGCCGGGCGGCGGCGGCGCGGTAGGTGTCCTGTGCCCGGCGGGCCTGCCGGGCCTGCTTCTGGCTGTCGGCCAGCCGCTGGGCAAGGGCGTCCAGCGCGGTGCTGCGGGCTTCCAGCTGCGCAGCCTGATTCTGCAAAGCCAGCTGCCGGGTGGGGGCATCCACCAGCACGGCAAGGGCGGTGTCGGCCGCAGCAAGGCTGGCGTCCAGCGCTTCCAGCTGGGTGCGGCGCTTCGCGGCCAGTGCCCCGGCCAGCTGCGCGGCATCCTGTGCCTGCTTCTGCTCCCGGCACAGCGCGTCCAGCTCGTCGTAGGCGGTCAGGGCGGTGCGGGCCTGGGTCACCTGTCCGGTCAGGGCATCCAACCGGGCGGCGTCATCGGCGTGGCGGGCGCTCTCAGCTTTGGCGGCATCCAGTGCGGGCCGGGCGGCGTCCAGCGCGGCCTGTTGCTCGGCCAGCTGCCGGGCCAATTGCGCGGCCTGCCGGGCGGCTCCCAGCTGCTGCTGTATGGCATCCAGCCGGGCTTCGGTGTCGGCAAGGGATGCGGCGGCGGCCTCCTGTGCGGCCTGCTGGCGCTGCAGCAGCTCCTCCAATAAGGTCAGCGCGGTGGCAGGCTCGGTCTGGGCACAGAGGGCGGCCAGCGCGTCGGCGTCCGGGTCGTCGGGTGCGACCTGCAGCCCGGCCAGCAGGCTGTCCAGCTGGGTGTTCTGGGCCAGACGCTGCTGGTTCAGGCGGGAAGCTTCTTCCTGCAGACGGTCCTGCAATTTGGCGTACCGCTGGGTGCGGAACAGCTTGCGGAAGATGCGGCTGCGCTCCTCGGTGGAGGCATTCAGCAGCTTGGTGAACTGCCCCTGCGCGATCATGGCGATCTGGCAGAACTGGTTGTAGTCCAGCCCCAGAATGTCCAGCACGGCGGCGTTCACATCCCGTGCCTTGGTCACCGGAGGGCGGCCGTCGGCATAGGTGAGGGCGGCGTCTGCTTTTTCGGTGGTAAAGCCCTCGCCCCGCGCCTTGGGGCGGGGGTATTCCGGATTGCGGCGCACCGTGTAGCGGGCACCATTCACCTCAAATTCCAGTTCCACAAAGGTGGGCGTTTTGGGATCGGCATATTGGCTGCGCAGCATGGCCCCCTCCCGCACACCGCCGCTGGAGTGGTCGTAGAGCGCGTAGGTGATGGCGTCGAACAGGGTGGTCTTGCCGGCACCGGTATCGCCGGTGACAAGGTACAGGCCGCCTTTGCCCAGCTTTTCCAGTTCCAGGGTGGTCTCGGCGGCATAGGGGCCAAAAGCCGACAGGGTCAGGCGGAGCGGTCTCATGCGTCCTCCCCCTCCTTCCAGATGTCCTCAATGAGCTGCTGGCAGAACGCGGCCTGCTCATCGGTCAGGGGCTGGTTGTTCTGCAGTTCGTAAAAGGCAGCAAGATGCTGCAAGGGTGTGATGTTCTCCACCCGCTCCGGCGCGGTGATCTGCTGATCTTCGCGGGTGCGGCGGTTGTCGTAGTCCAGCCGCATCAGGTTGGGGTAGATCAGCCGCAGCTTGGCCAGTGCGTCCGGCACGTCCTGCTCATCGGTCAGGGTGATGTGCAGATAATCGTCGGTGGCGGTGCCCTCGTAGGTGCGGCGGTCGGTCAGTTCCAGATAGCTGCCCCGGATCTCCCGCAGGTCGTGCAGCGGGGTCAGGGGCGCGGTGGAAATGTCCACGCAGCCTTTTTCGCCCAGGTCCACAAAGGTGATGCTTTTATGCTGGTGCGCTTCCGAGAAGGAATACTTCAGCGGGGTGCCGCAGTAACGCAGGGTGTCGCGGCCCACCTTCTGGGGGCTGTGCAGGTGGCCCAGCGCCACATAGTCAAAGGCATCGAACAGGGCCGCGTCCACGCAGTCCAGCCCGCCCACGGAAGGCTCTTCACTCTCGCAGGCGGCGGCACCGGCCACGAACTGGTGGGCTACCAGCAGGCTGCGGTGGCCAGGGTCCGGGGTGCAGTGCCGCAGCACGCAGGCAAGGGCGTCGTTGTAGCTCTCAATGGGCTCGTCCGGCCAGACATGCCGCACGGAAGCGGGCTTCAGAAAGGGCAGTAAGTACACATCCACCGGGCCATGCTCGTCCGCAAGGCAGATGGGCTGCGGCGCACCGGAGAACACCGGGCTGACGTATACCCGGCTGGTTTCCAGTAGGGCTGAACCAAAGGCCACACGGTCGGCGGAATCATGGTTGCCGCTGATGGCAAACACCGGCAGGCCCCGGGCTGCCAGCTGGGTGAGGAACCAGTCCAGCAGGCGCACGGCCTCGGCCGGGGGAACGGGCTTGTCGTACAGGTCGCCTGCCAGCAGCACCCCGTCCACAGGGTGGGCATCCAGCAGGGCAAGAATCTGCTCCAGGATGTATTTCTGGTCCTCCAGCATGGAAAACTCGCACACCCGCTTGCCCAGATGCAGGTCGGAAAGATGCGCAAAACGCAAAAGCGAACACCGCCTTTCAAAAAAACTGTTGCTCTTATTATATAGCAGGGCGGGCACTGGCCGCAACCCTCTCAGTCACGGCCTCTCCCTGTGAAAAAGGGCTTTCGGAAAATCCGCAGATTTTCCGAAAGCCCAGAATAAAAACTATTTTTTCCTCTGAATTTGCCCAGAGCAAAGCGGAGGGCATTTCCAATCGTTCTCTTACCGGTCAGAACAGCTTTTCCCAGGTGGCCTGACCGACGCTGCCGTCGGCGGCAAGGCCGTTGCGGCGCTGGAACCGCTGCACGGCGGCGGCGGTGGCGGCTCCGTACCGGCCGTCTGCGTTCAGACGCTCGCCCAGAGAGTTGAGCTTCTGCTGCACCAGCCGCACCGTCCCGCCGGATGCGCCGCTGCGCAGCACGATGCCGGGGTAGGGCACGTTCAGGCCGTGCTTTGCGGTGTACCGGGTGTACAGCACGTTCCAGGTGTTGGCACCCACCTTGCCGTCCACGTTCATTTTGTTTTTCAGCTGGAACTCCTTTACGGCGTTCTCGGTGGAAAGACCGAACTTTCCGTCCGCCTTCAGGGGGTCATGCCAGGTGCAGGCATCACGGACACCGTTGAGCCAGGTCTGCACCAGGGCCACATCCGGGCCGGAGGAGCCCCGATGGAGCAGGGAATAATAAGCAGGGATCGCCATAGGATCACACGCTCCTTTCCCTCCATGCTATGCGGCAGGGGAGGGCAGCGTCACCCGGCCAGCACCCGGGTGGTGCGGGAAGCAGTGTGCCGGTTCCACCAGTCCACGAAGCGCAGGCGCAGGATGTAGTCTCCGCACACCAGATCGTTTTCTTCCGGCAGGGCATAGCCGCCGCAGGCGGCACGGCACAGTCCGGGGTACAGCACGCACCACCAGTTCTGCCCGCTGCCGGAGCCGATGGTGATGCGCACCGCATCGTACCGCCCGGCGGGCAGGCAGCCGCCGGTATACTGCCGGGCCGGGAAGTACATGTTGACCAGCTGCACCTGCACCGGGGCATTCACCCCGCACTGGGCCAGCGCGTGCCGGGCGGCAAGCTGCAAAGTGAACAGGTTCCGGGCCGCCCAGCTGCGGGCGTCGGTCTGGTTCCCGGCTGGACAGGCAGCGTCCAGACAGGTCAGCACGGCGTCCCGTACCCGGAGCTTGGCGCTCTGGTCGGCCACGGAATCGCTGGCAGCGCGGATGTGCAGCCGCAGGGTATCGGCACATACCGCATCGCCGGTGTGCAGTTGGGTGCGGCTCCAGGCCGCCGCCTGCCACAGGCTGCACAGCAAAAGTCCGAGCGCAAGGCAGATGCACAGGTGCTGCATCTGCCGCCGGGAAAGCATCTTACCCATAAAAACAGACCCTTCTTCTGGAAATGATATCCAGAGGATGGGCCTGTAAAAGGTGATTTATACAGCTGCTTCGAGCGAATGCGAGATGACTGAGAGGGCTCAGTTCTTCAGCGACTGCATGGGAGCCGGCAGGCGGCCGCCGCGGTTGATGAACACCGAGGGGTCGTGGCTGTTGACCGGCATGATGGGGCCGTAGCCCAGCAGGCCGCCAAAGTCCAGCACCTCACCGGCTTTGCGGCCGATGGCAGGGATCACACGGACGGCGGTGGTCTTGCTGTTCACCATGCCGATGGCGGCTTCGTCGGCGATCAGGGCACTGATGACAGCCGGGGTGGTGTCGCCGGGGATGATGACCATGTCGATGCCCACCGAGCAGACGGCGGTCATGGCTTCCAGCTTTTCAATGGTCAGGCAGCCGATCTCGGCGGCGTGGATCATGCCGGCATCCTCACTGACCGGGATAAAGGCACCGGACAGGCCGCCCACATGGTTGGAGGCCATCACGCCGCCCTTTTTCACGGCATCGTTCAGCAGGGCCAGGCAGGCGGTGGTGCCGCAGCAGCCGCAGGTCTCCAGGCCCATTTCCTCCAGGATGTTGGCTACGCTGTCGCCCACGGCGGGGGTGGGAGCCAGAGAAAGGTCAATGATGCCGGCAGGCACACCCAGGGCCTTGGAGGCAAGGTTTGCCACCAGCTGGCCCACACGGGTGATCTTGAAGGCGGTGCGCTTGACCAGCTCGGCCACCTCGTCGATGGGGGCGTCCTTGGGCAGCCGGGCCAGGGCGGCACGGACAGCACCGGGGCCGGAAACGCCTACATGGATCTCGCAATCCGGCTCACCGGGGCCGTGGAAGGCACCAGCCATAAAGGGGTTGTCCTCCGGGGCGTTGCAGAACACCACCAGCTTGGCAGCACCGATGCACTGACGGTCGGCAGTCAGCTCACTGGCCTTCTTGACGGCCTCGCCCATGAGCTTGATGGCGTCCATGTTCAGGCCGGCCTTGGTGGCACCGATGTTCACAGAGCTGCACACGATGTCGGTCTCGGCCAGGGCACGGGGAATGGACTCGATCAGGCGGCGGTCACCGGCAGAAAAGCCCTTGTGCACCAGAGCACTGTAGCCGCCCACAAAGTTCACGCCCACCTTCTTGCCGGCAGCGTCCAGGGTCTTGGCAAAATCCACCGGGTCTGCTTCCGGGCAGGCACCCAGCAGCATGGCAATGGGGGTGACACTGATGCGCTTGTTGATGATGGGAATGCCGTACTCGGCGCTGATGTGCTCCACAGCGGGCACCAGATCGGCGGCCTTGGTGGTGATCTTCTTATAAATATTCTCGCACGCCTTTTTGGGGTCCGGGTCGATGCAGTCCAGCAGGCTGATGCCCATGGTCACCGTGCGCACGTCCAGATTGTCCTGGGTGAACATCTCGATGGTCTCAAGGATGTCACCGGTATTAAACATACTCATAGCAGTGTGTACTCCTTTGATCAGATGGTGTGCATGGCGTCAAAGACTTCCTGCCGGGTCACGTTGATCTGCATGCCCATCTCGGCAGCCAGTGCATCGGTGCGCTTGTGCATCTCCTCGTGGCTTACATTGCAGTTGGTCAGATCCACCAGCATGATCATGGCGAACATGCCCTGCAGGATGCTCTGGGTCACATCCTCGATGTTGATGTTCAGCTCGCTGCACAGGCCGGAGACCTTTGCAACCACGCCCACGGTGTCGTGCCCCATAACGGTAATAAATGCTTTCATCGTTTCCACCCTCGTTTTTCCTAGTTGTGAAACCATGCCGCAGCCACAGGCGCGGCACACTCTTACCATTCTAGTATAGCAGATTTGGCAAAATTTGAACACTCTTTTTGTAAAAAAGAACAGTTTGCGGGCGCAAAAGACATTCTATGCCAAAAATCGGGTGCAATCCACGGGGGACTGTGCTATACTAAAATATAATTCCGCAACACAGGGATGAGAAGGAGTAACGAGCTATGGAACAGCTTTTGAAGATTCTGGAAGACAATGCGCGGCTGCCCGTCGAGGACATCGCCACCATGCTGAACAAATCCCCCGCCGAGGTGGCGGCTATGATCGATCTGGCCCGTGCACAGGGCATCATCAAGGGCTACAAGACGCTGGTGGACTGGGAAAAGGCCGGGGTCAACCGGGTGGAAGCCGTCATCGAGCTGAATGTCAGCCCCAAGAAGAGCCGCGGCTTTGACGAGATCGCGGCCACCATCGCCGCCTTTGACGAGGTGGAGAGCGTGCTGCTGATGAGCGGCGGCTACGACCTGCAGCTGGTGATCAAGGGGCAGACCTTCCAGGAGATCGCCCTGTTTGTGGCAAAGCGGCTGAGCCCGCTGGACG
>CABQHF010000076.1 GCA_902463905.1 uncultured Faecalibacterium sp.
CAAGGTGACCCGCGCTACCCTGCGCCGCCGCCGGATGCTGCGCCGCCTGACCGCCTTTGCCATGCTGCTGTGCGTTATTGGTGCGGGTATCTACCTGACCATGACCATGCTGTTCCGCATCAATTCCATTCAGGTGCAGACCCCGGACGGCAAGCAGGTGACCGAGATCGCGGGCTATTCCGCAGACAGCATTCTGCAGCGGATGGGTGTGCAGCTGGAAGAGAACATCTTCAGCTTTGAGCCCGGCGAAAAGGCCGCTGTGCTGGAGCAGAATTTCCCGCTGCTGGGCTCCATCAAGGTGATCCGGGACTACCCCAACACCGTGGTGGTGCAGGTGACCGAGGCCGTGCCCGCCTACGCGGTGCAAAACGGCAGCAAGTGGCTTGTGATCTCGGACAAATGGAAGATCCTGTCTGAGGAAAGCACCCAGCCCGAGGGGCTTTGCACCCTGTACGGCGGAAAGCTGCAGGACACCACCCCGGGACAGGGCTTCTGGTTTGTGGACGATACCGATGCGGCAAGTGCATCCGGCTCCGAAGCCGCCGAAAGCGAAAGCGCGGTGAGTACCGAGACCGCCCGCATGGAAGCCCTGCGCACCCTGGTGAGCAAGCTGGAAGAATACGGCCTGTCGCAGGATGTGACACGGCTGGAAGTGGCAGACACCGAGCAGATCGCCTTTTTGTATCAGGACCGCATCAGCGTGCTGCTGGGTACGCTGAACGATCTGGATTATAAGCTGGACCGCGCCCGCTATGTGCTGACCAACGCCGACGGCAAGGGCTGCGGCCCCACCGACACCGGGCGGCTGGACTTCAGCCATACCAGCGCCAGCAGCACCCGCAAGATCTATTTTGCACAGGGCGAGCCTACCCTGCCCTCCGGCTATGTGGTGCCGCCCAAGGCCGAGGAACCCGCCCCGGCCGAGGACACCGCCGACAGCACCGACAGTGCAGAAAGCACGGATGCTGCCGACACCACCGAACCGGCAGCTGACGCGGACACCGAGCAGCTGCCCCTGACCCACCCTGACCGCATGACGGCCAACGAAGAAGAAAACCCCATGTAAAGAAACTCTATGGAGGAGACTGTATGAAGCTGGAACAACTGATGGAAGGCGTGCCCTTTACCCTTGTGCAGGGCAGTCTGGATACTGAGATCGCAGATATCATCTACGACAGCCGCAAGGCTGCCCCGGGGCTTTTGTTCGTGTGCATCGTGGGCACCCAGCGGGACAGCCACGCGTTTGCCGCCGACTGCGCCGCCAAGGGGGTCAGCGCGCTGGTCATCCAGCACGACATCGACCTTTCCGCCATGCCCGGGGTGACCGTGGTCAAGGTGGAGAGCAGCCGCTATGCCATGGCGCTGATGAGCGCCAACCTCTTCGGCAACCCTGCCCGGCAGATGACCATGATCGGCGTCACCGGCACCAAGGGCAAGACCACCACCACCCACATGATCAAAAGCGTGCTGGAAGCCGCAGGCCGCAAGGTGGGCATGATCGGCACCAACGGCATCTACTATATGGGACGCCACAAGGACACCGCCAACACCACCCCGGAAAGCTACGAGCTGCAAAAGACCTTCCGGGAGTTTCTGGATGCCGGCTGCGACACCGCGCTGATGGAGGTGTCCAGTCAGGGTCTGATGATGGACCGCGTGGCGGGCGTGCACTACGATGTGGGCGTGTTCACCAACCTTTCGCCGGATCACATCGGCCCCGGTGAGCACAAGACCTTTGAAGAGTACCGCAGCTGGAAGGGCCAGCTGTTCAAGCGCTGCGACGTGGGCGTGGTGAACATTGACGATGAGAACACCGAAGCCCTGCTGGAAGGCCATACCTGCAAATTGGTCACCTATGGCCGCGATGAAAAGGCCGACTACCGCGAGACCGGCTACGAGCTGCTGCGCACCCACGATTTTCTGGGCGTTGCCTTCCACGTTACCGGCAAGGACGAGATGGACGTGAAGGTGAATATGCCCGGCGAGTTCAGCGTGTACAACGCACTGGCTGCGCTGGCCGTGGGCAAGGTGCTGGGCCTGCCGGATCAGGCCATCCACGACGGTCTGGGCAAGTGCGTGGTCAAGGGCCGCGTGGAGCTGGTGCCCATCAGCAAAAAGTTCACCATCCTGCTGGACTACGCCCACAACGAGGTATCCACCGAGAGCCTGCTCACAACGCTGCGCGCCTACAAGCCTCACCGGCTGGTGGTGGTGTTTGGCTGCGGCGGCAACCGCTCCAAGCTGCGCCGCTACGGCATGGGCGAGATCTGCGCCAAGATGGCCGATTTCTCCATCCTCACCGAGGACAACAACCGCTTTGAGAAGGTGGAGGATATTATTGCCGACATCCGCGTGGGCATGAACAAGGGCAACCCGGACGCAAAGTTCGTGGAGATCCCCGACCGTCTGGATGCGCTGCACTACGCAGTGGATCACGCGCAGGAGGGCGACCTGATCGCCGTCATCGGCAAGGGCCACGAGACCTACCGCGACCGCGAGGGCGTCAAGACCCCCTTCCTGGAGCGGGAACTGCTGGAAGAATACGCACAGCAGATCGGGTTGGAATAAAAAACTGAAACACAAAAAGCCGCCGGAGGCACTTCAAGCGGAGTGCTTCCGGCGGCTGTATTTTTGACGAAATGTTTATGCCTTCAGCTGGGGAGCGGTGTTCTCCGGCAGGAGGTTGGTCATGCTTTTCAGGCTGATGCCCAGGGTGGACAGGTTGTGCAGCATGGCAGAAGAAGCCGGCTGCAGGATGCCCATGGCACCCAGCACGATGAGGGCGGAGTTGAAGGTGAGCACGAAGCGGTAGTTCGCGTGCACACGCTTCTGCATGGCGTTGGCAATGGCCTTGAGGACGACCAGCTCTTCCAGGCTGTCCGCCTTGATGGTCACATCCGCGATCTCGCGGGCGATGGCAGCGCCGGAGTTGATGGCAATACCGACGTCCGCCGCCGACAGGGCGGGAGAATCGTTGATGCCGTCACCGATCATCACCACGGTGTGGCCCTCGGCCTTGGCCTGCTGGACAAAGTTGGCTTTATCTTCCGGCAGCACCTCGGCAAAGAAGTTGTCCACACCCACCTGTTTTGCGATAGAGGCGGCGGTGCGCGCGCTGTCACCGGTCATCATAACGGTGTTCCGGATGCCCAGGGCGCGCAGGCCATTCAGCACCTGTGCGGCCTCCGGGCGCAGCGGGTCGGAGATGCAGATCACGCCCACCAGCTGGCCGCTGGCTGCCATGTACAGGTGGGAATATTCGGGTTTGAGCGCATCGAACTTTTCCTGCTCGGCTGCAGGCACGACGCACTTTTCGTCCTCAAAGACGAAGTGGTGGCTGCCGATGACCACCCGCTCGCCGCCCACGCGGCTGGCGATGCCGTGGGCCACGATGTACTCCACTTCGGAGTGCATCTCTTCGTGGGAGATACCGTGCTCCTTGGCGGCGCGCACCACGGCGTTGGCCATGGAGTGCGGGAAGTGTTCTTCCAGGCAGGCGGCCAGCTGCAGCACCTCTTCCTCCGCACAGCCGGAGAAGGGCACCACCTCTACCACCTGCGGGGTGGCGCGGGTCAAGGTGCCGGTCTTGTCGAACACGATGGTGTCTGCCTTGGACAGGGCCTCCAGATACTTGCCGCCCTTCACGGTGATGTGGTAGCTGCCGCACTCGCGCATGGCGGAGAGCACCGCCAGCGGCATGGACAGCTTGAGTGCACAGGAGAAGTCCACCATCAGGCAGGAGATGGCACGGGTGACATTCCGGGTGAGCAGCCAGGTCACGGCGGTGGCACCCAGGCACCAGGGCACCAGCTTGTCGGCCAGCACCAGCGCACGGTTCTCGGTGCTGGACTTGAGTTTCTCGGATTCCTCGATCATGGCCACGATCTTGTCGTAGCGGTTGGAACCGCCCTCGGCCTTGGCCACAAAGACGCACTCGCCTTCCTCCACCACGGTGCCGGCATAGATGGTGGAGCCTTCCACCTTGCGCACCGGCATGCTCTCGCCGGTGAGGGCGGCCTGGTTCACCATGGCTTCGCCTTCCAGCACGGTGCCGTCCAGCGGGATCATGTTGCCGCTGCGCACCACTACTTCGTCACCGGTGCGCACCTTGGTCAGGGGTACCAGCACCTCGGTGCCCTGGCTGCGCACCCAGACCTTGTCCACGTTCAGAGCCATGCTGCGGGCCAGGTCGTCCAGGCTCTTCTTGCGGGTCCACTCTTCCAGCAGGGAGCCAAGGTTCAGCAGGAACATCACCGACCCGGCAGTGTCAAAGTCACTGCGCAGGATGGACACGCCGATGGAGAGCGCATCCAGCACTTCCACCTCCAGCTTGCGGTGCAGCAGGCAGCGGACGCCCTTCCAGATGAAGCCAATGGAGCGGAACACCGTGTAGGCGGCGGCAATGGGGGCGGGCAGGAACAGCTTGCGCAGGGCACGGCCCGCCACCAAATCGAACATCTTGTCCTGGTACTCGCGGTTCAGCTTGCGGCTGTCGGCAGAGGTGACCAGCGCATCGTTCTCCGCCACATCGAACTTGTAATGGGCCAGAACGGCAATGGCACCGGCACGGCTGCCGGTGTAGGTGACCACCACGTCGCCGGTACGCTCATACACGACGGCGGTGGCAATGGTGTCCTGATGGTTCAGATATGCTTCCAGCACATCGGCCCGGTGCAGCGTCATGCGGACATTCTCCACATGCACGCGCAGGCGGCCGCGGCCTTCATGCAGGATGGTACATTTCATAGCTTTTTGATACCTTCTTACAGTTTTCAAGCGCTCGTTCCATGAAAAAGAGCCGCCCGAAGGCGGCTCCCAGAGCAGCAGAGTTAAGCCTCGGTCTTGGTCTCGGTCTCAGTCTCAGCAGTCTCCTCGGCTGCATCCTCGATGACAGCAGCCTCAGCCTCGGCAGCGCGGGCCTCGTTGATGGCCTTTGCGTCGGCCAGGATGTCACCGGCCTGCTCCTGCACCTTGTTGACAGTCTCCATGGTGCAGTCCTTCATGCGCAGCACGGCAGCGGTGGTCTGGGTGTAGACCTTCTTAGCGTCCTTGCTGGACAGGATCTTGAAACCGGCGGAGCCGAACAGCGTGCCAGCGGCGAACAGTGCGATCTTCTTGATATCCATAGTTGTTTCCCTACCTTTTTCTATTTCGTATTGGAGGGCTTTGCAGCCCGTAAGATGAATAAAACGGTAAAAAACCGTATACGAAACAAGGCGCGTACGCCTTGCTCTCGAGCTTATTTTAGCACAGATTTTTCCATTTTCAAGGGGCTGCTCTAATGTTAATACATATTAACTTTTAACGAAGAGTAGTCAGAAAAAACAAACTGCAGCGTGGTTTTTTACTGCAAACTACAGTTTGTAAACCACAACTAACCACATCGGCCTCCTGTAATGAAAAAACGAATTTGTGCACTGCATACAAAAACAGCCTGCCGCAGGCAAACGCGCCTGCGGCAGGCTGTGGAAAGCTATGACTTTTTCGGCAGAATTACAGGATGCGCACCCGGATCACGGCAGGGATGGCGCTCAGCTTTTCGCTCAAGCGGGCATCCACGGCACCGGTGGCGTCCAGCATGGTATAGGCCATGTTCTTCTTGCTCTTGTTCACCATGTTCTCGATGTTCAGGCCGGCCTCGGTGGTCAGGGCGGTGATCTGGCTGATCATGCCCGGCTCGTTTTTGTGGATGATGCAGATGCGCTTGCCGCCGGCACGGGGCTGGTGCACCTCCGGCATATTCACCGAGTGGGTGATATTGCCGTTCTTCAGGTAGTCACTGATCTCCTGCGCAGCCATCACGGCGCAGTTGTCCTCCGCTTCCGGGGTGGAAGCGCCCAGGTGCGGGGTGCACACGATGCCGGGCTTGCCCAGAATGGCCTCGGATGGGAAGTCGGTCATGTAGCCGGACACCTTGCCGGCGTCCATGGCCTCCAGCAGGGCAGCGGTGTTCACCAGTTCTCCGCGGGCGTAGTTCAGGATCTTCACGCCGTCCTTGCACAGGGCCAGGGTCTGGGCATTGATGGTGTCCTTGGTGGTGGGCAGGTAGGGCACATGGATGGTGATGTAGTCGCACAGGGGCAGCATGTCGTTCAGGTTCACACAGTGGTGTACCTGGCTGCTCAGGTTCCAGGCTGCCTCAATGGAGATGTAGGGGTCGTAGCCGTACACTTCCATGCCCAGCTCGATGGCGCAGTTGGCCACGCGGGAGCCGATGGCGCCCAGACCGATGACGCCCAGCGTCTTGCCCTTGATCTCGTTGCCCACGAACTTCTTCTTGCCCTTTTCCACGGTCTTGGCCATGGCCGGGTCTCCGGCAAGGCCCTGGCACCACTGGGCGGCGTCGGCCACATTGCGGCTGCCGGCGATCAGCATCCCGATCACCAGTTCAGCCACGGCGTTGGCGTTGGCACCGGGAGTGTTGAACACCACGATGCCCTGCTCACTGCAGCGGTCCAGGGGGATGTTGTTCACCCCGGCACCGGCGCGGGCGATGGCCAGCAGATTGTCGTGGAAGGTGGTGTTCAGCAGGTCGGCGCTGCGCACCAGGATGCCGTCCGGGGCGTCAGTGTCCACGGCCACGTCAAACTGGTTCTTGTTCAGCTTTGCCAGGCCCACGGGGCTGATGGCGTTCAGAGTCTTGATGGTATACATATCTTATAACCTTTCGTTCGTTGTTAGTTGAAAGCAGGCTCGCCCTCTCCGTCACGGCTTACGCCGTGCCACCTCTCCCAAGGGAAGAGCTGCCGAGCAGCGCGAGGCTGAGAGGGCGAGGACGGTATCAGTCAAGCATTCTCCTTGCGGAACTTCTCCATGAAGTCTACCAGCTTATCCACGCCCTCGGCAGGCATGGCGTTGTAGATGGATGCGCGCATGCCGCCCACCAGACGGTGGCCCTTCAGGTTCACGAAGCCTGCCTCGGCGGCCTCAGCGCAGAACTTCTTGTCCAGCTCGGCGTCAGGGCTGGTGAAGGTGACGTTCATGGTGCTGCGGTAGCGGTGCTCCACGGGGTTCGTGAAGAATTCCTGCCCGTCCAGATAATCATACAGCACCTTGGCCTTGGCTTCGTTGATCTTCTGCATGTTGGCCAGACCGCCGATGTCGTTTTCCAGATACTTGAGCACCAGACCGGTCATGTAGATGCACCAGCACGGCGGGGTGTTGTACATGCTGTCCTTGTTCAGCAGGGTGGTGTAATTCATCATGGTGGGCACGTTGTCGGCGGCATGGCCCAGCAGGTCGTCCCGGACGATGGCAATGGCCATGCCGGCGGGGGCCACGTTCTTCTGCACACCGAAGTAGATGCAGCCGTACTTGGTCACATCCACGGGCTTCGAGAGGATCATGGAGCTCATGTCCGCCACCAGCGGCACGCCCTCCACCTGGGGCACCTCCACGTACTGGGTGCCGAAGATGGTGTTGTTCTGGCAGATGTGGATATAGCTGGCATCCTTATTGTAAGGGATGGCGTTCACATCCGGGATGTAGGTGAAGTTCTTGTCCTTGCTGGAGGCCACGATGTTGGCCTCGCCGAACTTGGCGGCTTCCTTGGCGGCCAGATTGGAGAAGTTGCCGGTGACGATGTAGTCCGCCTTGCCGGTGGTCATGAAGTTCAGCGGCACCATGGCAAACTGCTGAGTGGCACCGCCCTGGAAGAAGCCCACCTTGTAGTTGTCGGGGATGTTCATCACGCGGCGCAGGGTGGCCTCAGTGTCCTTGATGATGGCGTCGAACCACTTGCTGCGGTGGCTCATCTCCATCACGCTCTGGCCGCTGTCGCCGTATTCCAGCAGCTCTGCCTGTGCCTGCCGGAGGACCTTCTCGGGCAGCATGCTGGGGCCTGCGCTGAAGTTGTATACTCGTGCCATAATGAACTCTCCCTTTCCTGTATCACGAAGCATCGACTGTTTTGCGATGCCTTCTGGATCATTTCCGTAGCCGTAGTATACCGGTTTTGCGGGCACGAAAACAAGAGCATCTTTGCACAAAGATACTGCCGGAAAAGCCCCTGTGCAGGCACAAAGCACACAAATGTACGCCAAGCAAAGACAAAAACAGAGACAACTGTAAAAACAAGCTGAAATAGCCTGATTTCATCGGGATTTCTGCCTCTTGCCTTTTCCGACAAAACCCGGTATAATGGAGCAACAGAGACAAATGTAAAAGAAAAACGCGAAAGGAGGGGCTGCGCAGATGTACGGACTCCCGGACCGGCTGCGGCCGCTGTCGGCGGCCGAGGAGCAGGTCATGCTGGCGGTATGGGCCTGCCGGGAACCCGCCACCCGGCGGGATATTGACGAAAAACTCCGC
Source organism: uncultured Faecalibacterium sp. (assembly GCA_902463905.1). Lineage (GTDB taxonomy): Bacteria > Bacillota > Clostridia > Oscillospirales > Ruminococcaceae > Faecalibacterium. Next base: position 8,311 of record CABQHF010000076.1, read on the forward strand.
AGTAAAGGCTGGGCCCCGGCCACGGTGCTCAATTTTCTGTACCGGCTGGAAGAAAAAGGCTGGGTGAAAAGCGGAAAGCAGGGCAACCACAACATTTATGCGGCCACGGTCACCCAGCGTGCCTACGGTGTGTGGAGCATGCGCCAGCGGCTGGACACCCTCTTTGGCGGGGACCTTGCCGCAGCCGTGCGGGCGCTGGTCAGCGAGAGCGGCTGCGGGCAGAGCGAACTGGAACAGGCCATGAAGGTGCTGGAGGAAAAGCACTTGGAAGCAGAAGAATACGATCTGTATGACCCCTACGGGTAAAAGGAGAGAGAAACATGGATTGCAAGCTGAGAGCCAAGAACTGCGGCGGCTGCCCGCTGCTGGGGCTGGACTATGCCGAGCAGCTGAAGCAGAAGGAAGCCACCGTGAAAAAGCTGCTGGGCAAATACGGCCCGGTGAACGCCATCCGGGGCATGGAGGACCCTTATCATTACCGCAACAAGGTGATCTCCACCTTCACCACCGGCTGGGGTGGAAAACTCACCTCCGGCATCTACGCAGCGAACAGCCACAAGGTGCTGCCGGTGGAAAGCTGCCTGCTGCAGGACGAAGTGCTGG
>CABQHF010000077.1 GCA_902463905.1 uncultured Faecalibacterium sp.
CATTGTTCTCGATCTTCAGGTACATGCGCATGATATCGCCGCACTTGGGGTTGCCCACTTCACCCACGCCGTTTGCGTCGGGGATCTCACCCACGTTGTGCGGATTTGCGAAATGCTCCATGACCTTTGCACTGTACATGCTTGCCATAATTACTGTTCTCCCTTCAGGCTGAAATGACGGGCCGTGTTCTGGCCCTGCAGCCACATACAACTCATAGCGCGGCGGCGGGGGATGACCTCCTCCAGCACGTCACACAGATATTTTGCTTCTTCCATGGTGTTCTGCGGGCCAAAGGTGAACCGCATGGAACCATGACCGATTTCCTCCGGCACGCCGATGCTCAGCAGCACATGGCTGGGATCCAGGCTGTCGGAGTTGCAGGCAGAGCCGGTAGAGGCGCAGATGCCGTGCATATCCAGATCCAGCAGGATGGTCTCGCCTTCCAGACCGGGGAAACTGATGTTCACATTGTTGGGCAGGCGATGCTCCGTGCCGCCGTTCAGGCGTGCTTCGGGGATGTTCTTCAGCACACGGTCGATGACGTAGTCGCGCAGCTCCTTCTCGTGGGCCATGCGCTCGTTCAGATGGGTGGTGGCGATCTCCAGAGCCTTGCCCATGGCGGCGATGCCGGCCACGTTCTCGGTGCCCGCGCGGTGGCGGGCCTCCTGGCTGCCGCCGTCGATCAGGTTCTGGGGCCACACGCCCTTACGGCAGTACAGGGCACCCATGCCCTTGGGGCCGTTGAACTTGTGGGCGCTCATGGACAGCATATCCACGCCCAGCTCCTTCACGTCCACCGGGATGGCACCCACGGCCTGCACGGCGTCGGTGTGCATCCACACGCCATGCTTGTGGGCAATGGCGGCGATCTCCTTGATGGGCTGGATGGTGCCGATCTCGTTGTTGGCCATCATGATGCTGATGAGAGCCGTGTCGGGGCGGATGGCAGCCTCCACGTCCTCCGGGCGGATGTAGCCCTCGGAGGTGGGCTTGATATAGGTGACCTCAAAGCCCATGCGCTCCAGCGCTGCCATGCTGTGCATGATGGCGTGGTGCTCAAAGGCGCTGGTAATCAGGTGCTTCTTGTTCTGGCGGGCCTTGGTGAAGGCGCTGCCCTTCACGGCCCAGTTGTCGGCCTCCGAGCCGCAGCTGGTGAAGAAGATCTCAGCCGGGGCAGCGTTGATAGCCTTTGCCACCTGCGCACGGCCGGCGTCCACGAACTCCTTGGCCTCGTAACCGACACTATAATGGCTGCTGGGGTTGCCGCAGGCACCGCTCAGTGCCTTGACCATCATCTCCAGCGCTTCCGGAGCGCAGGCAGTGGTGGCAGCGTTATCCAGATAAACCACTTTTTCCATGTTTTCCATTGGAATGATCCTTTCTGGCGAGTGCAGAACGTCTCTCGTTCCGCACTATCCGGGCATTTGCCCATGAATACTCATTTTGACAGAGATAGTTATACCGTATTATCCCCTACTATGTCAATAGGAATACTCAAATTTCGTGATTCAGTCACCTTTTTTGCCTTTTCCGGTCAGTTTTCCCAGCAGCACCTTCCACTTGGGGTAGCCCCAGCGTTTGTCCTCGGCAAAATCGTCGGCCAGTTTCCACGGAAAGACCCCGCCGTCAAAATAGAGGTTCCCGGCTTCGTCCACCCGATCCAGCTTTTTGGGCAGGTAATCTTCATCGTAGTAGCTCTTGCGCCGGTCGGGCAGCACCCAGTGCAGAGTGCCGTCCGGATCCATGTGGTCAGCCCACACGCCGAACACGAAGGTGGCCGCCTCGCCGTAGCAGTGCTGCTCAAAGCGGATGGCACCATCATAATAGAACTTGATGACCTCCAGCGTGCCGGATTCCTTCTTGCCGTCCCGGCCCAGGGTGGGGCGGTAGTCCTGCTGGTAGCGGCAGCCGCAGTGGCTGCCGGCAAAATCTTTCGGGTCAAACGACATGGCGCTGTCCTTTCTTTATTTATAGCAGCCTCGCCCTCTCGGTTTCGCATTTGCTCGACAGCTCTCCCAAAGGGAGAGCCAAGAACCTAACGGTTACGTTTCTTGCCTCCCCCTTTGGGGGAGGTGGCATTGCGCAAGCAATGACGGAGAGGGCGAGCCTGCTTTCCTACTCATTTAAATTTAAAAGTGCCCCTCAAAGTCGCCCTCGATCTCATAGGGCCAGCTCAGGATGCCGCCCAGATCCCGGAGGTTTTTGTAACCCAGGCTCTCCAGCTTCTGCACGGCGTCGGCGCTGCGGCGGCCGGTGCGGCAGTACACCAGCCAAAGGGCTTCTTTGTCCGGCATCACTTCCCCGGCGCGGGTCAGCACCTCGCCCAGGGGCAGCAGCTTTGCGCCGGGGATATGCCCGATGGCATACTCGTCCGGCTCCCGCACATCCACCGCCACGGCCTCGCGGGCGTCCAGCAGACGGATGGCGTCGGCAGGGTTGATCTTCTCAGTCATACGCTCACTCCTTATCTCTCGTCTCATCCATCCTATGATAACAGACCTTTTTTGTTTGCACAAGAGGTTTATCTTTGCAAAATCCGAGCAACGTGCTATACTATAAGGAACAACAAGGAGAGAAGCAGCATGAAATTTTCCACCAAGAGCCGCTACGCTTTGCGCCTGATGGCCGAGCTTGCCCGCTACGCACCGGGCACCACCGTCTCGCTCAAGGAGATCAGTGAGCGGCAGAACCTCAGCCTGAAATATCTGGAACAGATCGTCACCCCCCTGGCACGGGTGGGCCTTGTCAAGAGCGAGCGCGGCAGCCAGGGCGGCTACCGGCTGACCAAGGCCCCTGCTGACTACACCGCCGGCGAGATCCTGCGGGCCATTGAGGGCAGCGTGGCACCCATCCCCTGCCTGGGCAGCCAGACCAACGAGTGCCCCATGTCGGAGCAGTGCTTCACCTTGCCCTTCTGGACGGGGCTGGACGAGGTGATCAACCAGTACATTGACAGCGTGACGCTGGAGCAGCTGGCCAGCCAGCTGCCCGCCGTGGCCGCCGGCAAAAGCGAGGGCTGCTGCAGCTGCGGCACGAAAAATGAAAAATAATGCTTGACATTCGCGGCTGCATCGGCTATAATAAGCAAGCATTCAGCGAATGTACATAGGGGTATAGCTCAGTTGGTAGAGCAGCGGTCTCCAAAACCGCGTGCCGTGAGTTCGAGACTTACTACCCCTGCCATAAACGCACAGGTTCTTCGGGATCTGTGCGTTTTGTTTTTTCCTCTGGTGCGCCCGCAAGCCTTGGTTTTGACCGAGGGAGTCCGTGCCTCTGCCCACTTTTGCAAAAATTTGCAATTTCTGCAAATTCATACTTGACAAGCGGCAGGGTTTCCGGTATAATAAAGCACGTTCCGGCGGTAAGCGCCGCGCGAAACTTGAGCGATCATGGCCCGGTAGCTCAGTTGGTTAGAGCACCAGCCTGTCACGCTGGGGGTCGTCGGTTCGAGCCCGATCCGGGTCGCCATTTGCTGCTATAGCTCAGTTGGTAGAGCGCATCCTTGGTAAGGATGAGGTCTCCAGTTCGAATCTGGATAGCAGCTCCAAAGGCAAGCACCTCGAAGTCTCAGGATTTCGGGGTGCTTTTTTATTTTCTCCACAGGCAAAGCGGCCTGTTGCATCCTTCTGATTGTTCATCCTGCCCAAATTCTGCAGAAACTTTCCTCTGGTCCGTCAATTGATGTTCCCTCCAATTTGTTATACAATTAACATAGTAGATCCAGCAGGGGGCATTTCTCCTGTTTCTGAGAGAGTATGAAAAATTTTGGAGGTAACTGACTATGGCTCGTTTTACTCTTCCCCGCGATCTGTACCACGGCAAGGGTGCTCTGGAAGCGCTGAAGTCCTTCACCGGCAAAAAGGCCATGATCTGCGTGGGCGGCGGCTCCATGAAGCGGTTCGGCTTCCTGGACCGTGCGGTGGCTTACCTGAAGGAAGCCGGCATGGAAGTGGAACTGTTTGAAGGCATCGAGCCCGATCCTTCTGTGGAGACCGTCATGCGCGGTGCCGAAGCCATGCTGAAGTTTGAGCCGGACTGGATCATCGCCATGGGCGGCGGCTCCCCCATCGACGCAGCCAAGGCCATGTGGATCAAGTACGAATACCCTGAGATCACCTTTGAGGAGATGTGCAAGGTGTTCGGCATCCCGCCGCTGCGCCGCAAGGCTCACTTCTGCGCCATTTCCTCCACCTCCGGCACCGCTACCGAGGTGACCGCCTTCTCCATCATCACCGACTACCAGAAGGGCATCAAGTACCCCATCGCAGACTTTGAGATCACCCCGGACGTGGCCATCGTGGATCCCGATCTGGCCGAGACCATGCCCAAGAAGCTGGTGGCACACACCGGTATGGACGCCATGACCCACGCCATCGAGGCCTATGTGTCCACCGCACACTGCGATTACACCGACCCGCTGGCCATCTTTGCCATCCGCATGATCCAGGGCGACCTGGTGGACAGCTACAACGGCGACATGGCCAAGCGTGATTCCATGCACAACGCCCAGTGCCTGGCCGGTATGGCCTTCTCCAACGCACTGCTGGGCATCGTGCACTCCATGGCCCATAAGACCGGCGCCGCCTTTGCGGACTACGGTGCCCACATCATCCACGGCGCAGCCAACGCCATGTACCTGCCCAAGGTCATCGCTTTCAACGCCAAGGATCCTGAGGCCAAGAAGCGTTACGGCGTCATCGCCGATGAGATGAAGCTGGGCGGTGCCAATGACGACGAAAAGGTCAAGCTGCTCATCGAGTACCTGCGCGGCATGAACGATGCCCTGAACATCCCCCACTGCATCAAGAACTATGGCCCGGATTCCTACCCCGCCGAGCAGGGCTTCGTGCCGGAGAACGTGTTCCTGGAGCGTCTGCCTGAGATTGCCAAGAACGCCATTGCCGATGCCTGCACCGGCTCCAACCCCCGTCAGCCCAGCCAGGAAGAGATGGAAAAACTGCTCAAGTGCTGCTACTACGACACCGAGGTGGATTTCTGATCCCGCTGACTGCCTGACCGCATAAACATACGGCTATACCTCCCGGCCGGCTGCCGCGCTCCCCCTTTCCGGAAGCGGCAGCCGGCTTTTCTGTTGCCTGCCCTGAACCAAAAAGCGCCCCGGCGGGAGCTTCCCGCCGGGGCGCTGCTGTGTTATTTACCGATAAATCGTGAAGGTGCGGCTGATCTCGCTGCAGGAGTAGTTGCCGCTGACCTTTGCCACCTGAGTGTAGGTGCCGGGTTCGGTGGGCAGGCCGCTGCAGGTCTTGTCCCACAGGAAGCCTTTCTTCTTATAGGTATAGCTGATGTTCACGCCGTCACCGCTGCGCACCTGGCCGTCAGATTCCAGCACGGCGTTCTTGTCGGCGTTCTTCAGCTCCTCTGCCGTCAGGGAGCTGGGCAGATCTCCGGCCCAGTACAGCCGCACATTGTCGGTCTTGGGCTTGATCTTGAACATGGCCACACCGGCCGAGTTCAGGTCACCGCTCTCCAGCGCCACCGCACCGGCCACATAACCGCCGGCATCCACCGGCTGTTCATCCAGATAAATGCGGGTGAAGGCACTCTCCGGCAGGTACTTGCGGATGAGCTCCAGCGCCAGTTTCAGGCCGTTGGAAACATTCTGGATGGTTTTCACATAGGCCGACGGGAGATAGAAGTTGATGATATCCAGCACCGAGACCGCCTCATCGCCCACGCGCAGCAGCACGCTGACATCGTTGCCGTCGATGAGCTGCTTGAGGTAGCTGTAGACGTTGAACTCCTCGGTCTGATCCGGAGTGGCGGACATCTTTTTGGGCAGGGGGATCAGCTTGAGCAGGATGCGGAGCTTATCCGACAGCAGCAGCGTCACATAGCCGTTGGCCTGGCCGCTGGTGCCCATGACCACGCCGATGTACTGGGCATCGGCGGGGGTGGTCTGGATCTCCAGCTTGTGGTCCGCGCCGTAGGTCAGTTCACCGGAGGCCTTGATGCGCACCGAGATGATATCGTTTTCTGCTTCGCTCGCCGCCTGAGTCTGGGCCGCCGGCTCCGGCTGGGCTGCAGCCGCACTGACCGGAACCGCCAGCGTACCGGCCAGGAACACAGCCGCCAGCAAAAGGGCAATGCCTCGTTTCATTTTCATAGGTCTTGAACCTCCTTATCTGCAGCCGTGCACCCGGCACGCTGCCTGTCGGGAAAAAGCCGCTGCCGCGGCCTGTTTTGTACCCTGATTTTACCGCAAAACACGCAGTGGGTCAATAACGGGATTCAACCACCGACCGTGCAAAACAAAAAACGTGCAGGCGCGCTGCACGTTCCATTCCTCTGTGTTACGGCTCCTGCCCATCCGTGAAGTAATCCGGGTGCAGCCGTTGGGCCTCTTCCACCGACTGCTTGTAGCGGTTCAGGTGGTTTTCCAACGCACGGTTCAGCTCCTGGGTATCGTTCTGCAGCATGGCGTCCAGAATGCGGGTGTGGGCCGCACAGACAGCCTTGTTCTCATTGGTCTGCAGACTGAACTTGCGGATGCGCTCCACATGCTGCAGGCTTTCCAGCATATGGTCGAAATGGCGTTCCATGCCGCACAGCTCAAAGGCGCGGCGGTGGAAGGCGTTGTCCAGCTCCAGCAGCCGCATCTCCCGGTTCGGCTCATTGCGGGAGGCCTCCAGTACCCGGTAGGTCTCGATGAGCTGGCGGTAATTCGCTTCCTGCTCCGGTGTCAGGCGGCCGCACATCCGGGTCAGGATCTCTTTTTCCAATGTATAGCGGGAAAACTGTTCCAGCTCCATGAGCTGCAGGTCGATGGGGGCCACATGGGTGCCGCTCTGGGGCTTGATGGTCACCATATGCGCATTGTTCAGCAGGATCAGCGCTTCCCGCATGGGGGTGCGGCTGATGCCCAGCTCCTCGGCCAGCTCCCGGTCATTCAGCGGGTCGCCGGGCTTGAGCTCCATGGTGATGATGCGGCTGCGCACCGTATTATATGCCAGATCCCGCGCATTGCGTATTGCCATTACACGTTTCCTCCATCCGGAACGTCAGGATTGATATATCAGTGTTCCTTTGCAATCATATTACCCAACCGCCGGGCCGCTGTCAAGAGGAACCGGATCTTTTTCGTTTCTCTGCCCTCAGCTGTTCTTCCCGTGCGGACGATACAGCACCGGCACCCACACAAAGGCCACCGCAAGGCCGCACACCACGTCGATGACGGAGTGCTGTTTGGTGAACACGGTGGATGCACAGATCAGCCCGGCCCACACCCAGGCCAGCACCTTCAGGCCCGGGCGTTTCTTCGTGAGGGTGCTGTTGCTGAAAGCCATCGCCATGCAGGCAGAACTCTGGCAGTGGATGGACGGGCACACGTTGACCGAGGCGTCCGCCTTCCACAGCAGCTGCATGATCCACATGGCCAGGTTGCTGCGGCCCACTTCCTCCGCTGCCGGGCGGATGTCCAGGCCGTTGGGCAGCAGCATGTAGATGATGAGGCAGAAGGTCATGCCCGCAAACATGCTCAGGCAGAGTTTATCATAGCTGGTAGTGTCGTACCACCACAGCAGAGCCGTGACCCCTGCCAGCAGCAAAAACCAGCTGCAATAAGGGAACACGAACCATTCGTTGAAGGGGATCAGATCGTCCAGCGGGCTGTGGATGATGTATTTCGGGCTTTTGACCGTAAAGTCCAGCCAGAAGAACCAGATCAGGTAGATCACCCAGTACAGCTGGAACCACAGGTGCGGTTTACACCGGCTGCGCAGTTGGGTCAGATTCATAGCAAGTCTCCTATATTTCAAATGAAATGACGTACTATTATAGCATATTCCATCCACTTGCGCAAACCCTGCCGGTGCTATAAAATAAGGGTGAATGCCCGGATATGCTGTGCCCCGGCCCCAAAAGCCGGGCACCCTGTGGATAAAAGGAGCTTTTATGTCAGAAACATTTTCCCCTGTACGCCTTGCCGCCCTGGACCTGGACGGCACCCTGCTGAGCGGCCACAGCGAGGTGACCCCGCGCACCCGGCAGGCGCTGGCCCGTGCCGCCGCCAACGGAGTGGTCATCGTGCCCGCCACCGGCCGCCCGCTGGCCAGCCTGCCGCCCATCGTTGCCACACTGCCCGGTGTGCGCTATGCGCTCACCTCCAACGGTGCCGCTGTGTGGGATCTGCACAACGACCCGCTGGGGGCCGTGTACAGCCGGTACGCCAACGCCGCCGAGCATGAGACCAGCGAACCGGAAGCTGTGCTGCACGACCTGATGCCGGTGGAGACTGCCCGCGAGGTGTTCGCCCTGTGCGAGGCCTGCCATGCCGACCTGCGCATCTTTGCGGACGGCCGCGCCATGACCGACCGTGCCAGCATGGAGTACAACGCTGCCTGCCACGCCCGCAAGGGCAGCACCGAGGCCCGCCAGCCTGACGACGGCCGCTTTACCATCGTGCGGGACTTTGCCGAGTGGATGAGCCGCCACGCCCACGAGGTGGAAAAGATGTGCGTCTTTTTCGGCGACCCGGACCTTGCTTCTTCCTGGCTGCCCCGGTTCCGCGCCATTCCGGGCGTCGAAGTGGTGCAGGGCTCCCCGGACAATGTCGAGGTGACCGCCGCCGGTGTGGACAAGGGCTCGGCTCTGCTGGCCCTGGCCGACCACCTGGGCATTCCCCACGAACAGACCCTGGCCGTGGGCGACAGCGAAAACGACCGTGCCATGCTGGAAAAAGCCGGCATCGCCGCCGTCATGGCCAACGGCATGCCCCACATCAAGGCCCTTGCGGACCTTATCACCGAGGCCGACTGCGACCACGACGGCGTGGCCGAGGTGTTTGAAAAGCTCGGTCTTTGAGCCAGTTTTCAGGCCCTTCGTCATTTTTGTGCAATGTATACAAGGTCTTATGCAAAACATTGTGCTTGTTG
>CABQHF010000078.1 GCA_902463905.1 uncultured Faecalibacterium sp.
GAGCACTTTACCGTGCAGGTCAACAGCAGCATCGGCGTGCTGCCCAACGACCGCTTCTCCGAAAGCGGCGTGACCGGCAAGCTCACCCTGCCGGAGGGCACCCGCGGCAAGACCGCACAGACCTACTATGCCGTGCAGATGTTCACCGCCGACACCCGGTTCCACAAGGCCGGTGACGTGGTGGTGACCCCCGTCAGCATCGACACTTACGCCAAGACGGGCCTGCAGTTCACCGTGTACAGCGAGGCTGTCATGGCCATTGCATGGAAGGCCCAGTAACCCCTTACATACCCCATAAAACCGCAGGGAGCGGCTCCTGAGACCGGGAGCCGCTCCCTTTTTGTGTGCTGGAAACTCCCTCAGTCATCGCTGCGCGATGCCAGCTCCCTCAATGAGGGAGCCTTGCCGCACGGATGGCCTTCCCCCAGGGGAGAAGCCTTTTCCCCTGCTGCGGGCAGCTTTTCCGTGCTGCCAATAGGCCCCCTCCCAGAGGGGGCTGTCTGCGAAGCAGACTGAGGGAGTTCCCTACAACAACAGAACGCCGTCCGGCGCGTGCCGGACGGCGTTCTGTTTGAAGAAAAGAAGAAAAAAGAATTCGATTAAGCCTTGGCGTCTGCGGCAGCGTTGGTGCCGGCGATACGGCCAAAGGTGATGATATCGGGGTAAGCGTTGCCGCCCAGGCGGTTGTTGCCGTGGATGCCGCTGGCAACCTCACCGGCTGCATACAGGCCCGGGATGGCGTTGCCGTCGGCGTTCAGCACATGTGCCTCGGTGTCGATCTGGATGCCGCCCATGGTGTAGTGCACGGTGGGGGTACGCAGGCTTGCGTAGAACGGAGCCTGCAGGATGGTGGAGTCCTCGCTGGTGGCCTTGCCGAACTCATCCTTGCCGGAGGTCATGCCTGCATTATAGGCCTCCACAGTGGCCTTCAGGGTGTCAGCATCCACACCGATCTTCTCGGCCAGCTCGTCCAGGGTGTCGGCCTTCACGGAGTGGCCGTCGGTCAGCAGCTTGTCGATCAGCTCGTTGCGGGTGTCGTCACCGGCAATGGCGCTGCTGTCCACGATCAGCCACATCTGGCCGTCGGTCTGCTGCAGCTCTGCCATGCTGATGGCGTAGCGGGTGTTGTCCTCGTTGATGAAGCGCTTGCCTTCCTTGTTCACGAACATGTACTCAGTAGCACTCAGCCAGTTGCCCACGAACTCGCTCACGCAGCCGCAGTCGTCAATGGGGTCGCCCAGGGGGTGCACCTGGATCTGATCCAGGTTGATCAGGTTGCCGCCCACGTTCTCGGCCAGAGCCAGGCCGTCGCCGGTGCTGGTGGCTGCGCAGCTGGTCAGCTTGGTGGTGATCGCGCCGTTGGAGTACTTGTACACCAGGTCGCTGGAAGCGGCATAGCCGCCGGTCGCAAGGATCACGCTCTTGGCGTTGACGGTGATGGTGCTGCCGTCGGTGCGCTCAGCGATGCAGCCGTTCACGGTACCGTTGCCGTCCACGGTCAGGGTGGTCACCTTGGCGTTGGTCTCGATGGTGGTGCCCATCTTCTCGGCGTACTGCTGCAGCTTCTCGATGTAGATGCGGCCGCCGTTGTCGCTCTCCTTGCCGGTGGCAGCGATCAGGTCCACCTGATGGCCGCGGGCCCACTTGCCGCCGATGGCCATGAAGATGTAGTCATTCTTGAAGGGCACACCGATGGTGTTTTCCAGCCAGTCCAGAGCGTCCACAGCGCCGTTGGCGTAGGTCTCGATCAGCTCAATGTTGTCGATGGAGCCGCCGCCGATGTAGGTCTGCAGGGCATGCCAGTTGGGGCTGTCGAACAGGGTCTTGCCGTCCTCGGCCTGCCACTTCTCGTAGTCGGCACGGGTGGCGTCGATCAGAGCCTGATACGCCGGGTCATCGGTGGTAACGTCCAGCGCGGCTTCCACTTCCTTGCAGTTGTCTGCGGTCATGGTCAGCTGCTTCTGGCGCTCAGGGTCGGCCACGTTGTAGGTGCCCTCGCCCAGCTTGGTGTTGCCGCCGATGGAGGCAGCCTTCTCCAGCACCAGCACGCTTGCGCCGTTCTCGGAGGCAGCGGCTGCGGCAGCCATGCCGGCACCGCCGGCACCCACCACGGCAACATCCACATCATAGGTGGTGTCCTCGCCCTTGGTGGCGGCGACTTCGCCGTTGTAATCGTCGGGGTTCACGCCGGCAGCGGTCAGGGCGTTCTTCACAGCCTCCAGCAGACCGTTGCTGGTGAGGGTTGCGGATGCCACGGCATCCACTGCGAGGGTGTTGTTCTCCACCATCTGGGGGATCATCTGGTCGAAGGCGATATCGCCCACACCCTCGGTCTCCTGCTGTTCCTTCACCTCAATGCTGGTGATGGCAGCGTTGTCGTCCAGGGTGACGGCAACCACGATGTCGCCGTTGCGGCCCTTGCCGGTACCCTCATAGGTGCCAGCCACGGAGCCGGATGCGGCGGTGCTGCTGGAGCTGCTGCCGCAGCCAGCCAGCAGCGTAAGGGTCATGGCGATGCACAGCAGCATCGCGATCCACTTCTTGCGCATGATTCTTCTCCTTTATGTGTTCTGTCTTCGTTTTTGTCCCCGTGAGAGGGACATCAATAATATTTTAACGGAAAAACCAACGCCGAAACAATAAGAAAACCGGAATGAATGGATAGAATCACGCTATTGATTGTGTTATACTTGTGAAAAACGAGGAGTGGAGGGATCGGATATGACCATGAACCAGCTGCGCTATTTCCGCATGCTGGCACGCACGGAGCACTACACCCAGGCGGCGGAGGCGCTGGGCATCGCGCAGCCCACCCTCAGCCGGGCCATTGCCCTGCTGGAAGAGGAGCTGAACGTGCTGCTGTTCATCCGCCGGGGGCGCAATGTGGTGCTCACCGACGCAGGCCGCGCCCTGCTGCGGTATGTGGACGCCGGGTTGGACACGCTGGACGCCGGTGCCGCCGCCATGAAGGACTACCGCACCGGCGCAGGCCGGGTGACCATCGGCAGTATCACCCCGGTGGTGAACACCTACCTGCCCCGCATGCTGGCCGATTTCCGCGCCGACGCCGCCAGCAAGGCCACCTTCAATATCCGGGTGGATCAGACCGAGCGGCTGCTGTCAGGGCTGAAGGCCGGCCAGTATGATATGGTATTCTGCAGCTATAAGCCCGGCGAGCGGGAGCTGCTGTTCACGCCTGTGGTGGAATTGCCCTTTGTGGTGGCCATGCGCAAGGACGACCCGCTGGCCCGCTGCAGGGAGATCACCCCGGACCAGCTGGCCGGGCGGCCCATGGTGTTCACCGATTCGCCTGCTTATTCCGGGCTGCTGCACCGTATGCTGGAAGAATACGGCATCCGGCCCGAGATCCACGGCTTTTCCAATGAGGATGCCGTGCTGCTGGGCATGGTGCAGGCATGGGGGTGTTCATAAGCTCCGAGCACCCGCAGATGTACAGTGACGAGACTGTGCTGGTGCCCCTCCGGCAGAACCGCTACCGCCGCTATATCTATATGGTCACCCGGCCGGGGCTGGCGTCCAGCCCTGCTGCTGCCCAGCTCATTCGCTATAACCAGAACCGCGCCGTGAAGGAGCACGGCCGCCAGCCCCGTGCCGACGGCGGCACGGACCCCTGAAAGAATGCACATCTCCAAGCGTCGTTTGGCTTTTTGCCAGCCGGCGCTTTTCTCGTTTTGGGCAAAAGTGCCGGCTGGCCTGTCCCGGCTTTGGTGTCCTGCATGAAAGTATACATCTGGATTGCATAATATGCGAATATATTCTTTAAAAATTGCATAAAGATGCAAATTGAACCAAAACGCCGTGCAAAGCTGCCCAAGGTTTGGCGGTTTTTGGCATTGACGAAAAAGCCGCACGGCGTATAATAAAACCATCCAAAGCGAACCGCAGATAGAGGGTGCAGGATGGATGCTTGCATCAGGGAACAAAAGTGTATTTTTATAAAGGAGCGTTCATTATGAAAAAGCAGGATATCAAAAAAGTAGTGCTGGCTTACTCCGGCGGTCTGGACACCTCCATCATCATCCCCTGGCTGAAGGAAAACTACAACAACTGCGAGGTCATCGCCGTTTCCGGTGACGTGGGCCAGGGCACCGAGCTGGACGGCCTGGAAGAGAAGGCCAAGGCGACCGGCGCTTCCAAGCTCTATGTGCTGGACCTGAAGAAGGACTTTGTGGAGAACTACATCTTCCCCACCCTGAAGTTCGGCGCAAAGTACGAGGACTACCTGCTGGGCACCAGCTTTGCACGTCCGTGCATCGCCAAGGCACTGGCAGACATCGCCATCAAGGAGGGTGCAGATGCCATCTGCCACGGCTGCACCGGCAAGGGCAACGATCAGGTGCGTTTTGAGCTGACCCTCAAGGCCTTCTGCCCGGATATGGCCATCATCGCTCCGTGGCGTGAGTGGGACATCAAGAGCCGTGACGAGGAGATCGACTACGCCGAGGCTCACCACATCCCCCTGAAGATCAACCGTGAGACCAACTACTCCAAGGACAAGAACCTGTGGCACCTGAGCCACGAGGGTCTGGATCTGGAGTGCCCCGCCAACGAGCCCCAGTACAACAAGCCCGGCTTCCTGGAGCTGGGTGTCAGCCCGGAGCAGGCTCCCGACACCCCGACCTATGTGACCATCCACTTTGAAAAGGGCATCCCCACCGCCGTGGACGGCAAGGAAATGGGCGCTGTGGAGCTGGTGGAATACCTGAACAAGCTGGGCGGCGCCAACGGCATCGGCCTGCTGGACATCGTTGAGAACCGTCTGGTCGGCATGAAGAGCCGCGGCGTGTACGAGACTCCCGGCGGTGCCATCCTGTACAAGGCCATCAACGTGCTGGAGACCATCACCCTGGACAAGGAGAGCGCACACTTCAAGGCTCAGCTGGCCCAGAAGTACGCCGACATCGTCTACAACGGCCAGTGGTTCACCCCGCTGCGTGAGGCTCTGGACGCTTTCGCCGACAGCCTGGAAAAGACCGTGACCGGCGATGTGAAGCTGAAGCTGTACAAGGGCAACATGATCAACGCCGGCGTCACCTCTCCGTACACCCTGTACGACGAGCAGACCGCTTCCTTCGGCGAGGATGATGATTACAACCAGGCAGATTCCGCCGGCTTCATCAACCTGTTCGGCCTGTCCATCAAGGAGCGCGCAAAGCTGTCCAAGAACTGGCCGGAGGTCAAGTAAGTTTTAACATCTTCCCTTTCGTGTGTTTTCACACTTTCACACGAAAGTTAACCGGCATCGTTGCCGGCGGCACCGCCGCAGGAGCGTTTTCCCCTGCGGCGGCTTTGCCGTTTTTATAAGGAGTTTATTTTTATGGCAGAACAACTCTGGAAGGGCCGCTTTTCCAAGGCGGTGGACTCCCGCGTGAACGACTTCAACTCCTCCATCCGGTTCGACCAGCGCATGATCGCGCAGGATATGCGCGGCAGCGGCGTGCACGCTACCATGCTGGCCAAGCAGGGCATCATCTCGGAAAAGGACTGTGAGGATATCCTCAACGGTCTGGCCTCCATCGCGGATGACCTGGCCTCCGGCAAACTGGAGATCGACCCCAATGCCGAGGATGTGCACACCTTTGTAGAGCAGACCCTCACCGCCCGCATCGGCGATGCCGGCAAGCGCCTGCACACCGGCCGCAGCCGCAACGATCAGGTGGCACTGGATATCCGCCTGACCCTGCGGGACTACAGCCACACCCTGCAGGCCTACATCGTGGAGCTCATCAAGGTCATCTGCAGGAAGGCCGGCGAGAACACTACCGCCGTCATGCCCGGCTATACCCACCTGCAGCGCGCCCAGCCCATCACCTTCGGCCATGCGCTCATGGCCTACGCCTCCATGCTGCTGCGGGACCTGCAGCGTTTTGAGGATGCCACCGCCCGCATGGACGCCCAGTGCCCGCTGGGCTCCGGCGCACTGGCCGGTACCACCTACCCGCTGGACCGCCAGTTTACCGCCGAGAAGCTGGGCTTTGCCGCCCCCTGCGCCAACAGTCTGGACGGCGTGTCCGACCGTGATTTCTGCATCGAGCTGGCCAACGCCATCTCCATTTGCATGATGCACCTGTCCCGCCTTTCTGAGGAAATTATCCTGTGGTGCAGCTGGGAGTTCAAGTTCATCGAGCTGGATGACGCGTTCACCACCGGTTCGTCCATCATGCCCCAGAAGAAGAACCCCGACGTTACCGAGCTCATCCGCGGCAAGACCGGCCGCGTCTACGGCGACCTGAACACCCTGCTGGTCATGATGAAGGGCATCCCGCTGGCCTACAACAAGGATATGCAGGAAGACAAGGAAGCCATCTTTGACGCCGTGGACACGCTGGAACTGTGCCTGAAAACGGTGACCCCCATGCTGGACACCATGAAAACCATCCCGGCCAACATGCGCCGCGCCGCTGCCAAGGGCTTTATCAACGCCACCGACTGCGCCGACTACCTCACCAAGAAGGGTATGCCCTTCCGGGATGCCTACAAGCTCACCGGCTGCATGGTGTCGGACTGCATTGCCAAGGACAAGACGCTGGAGGAACTGACCCTGGACGAATTCAAGGGCTACAGCGGCCTGTTTGAAAAGGATATCTACGAAGCCATTGATCTGGTCAAGTGCTGCGAGGGCCGCACCAGCTACGGCGGCCCCAGCGAAGCCAGCGTGAAGAACCAGATCGCACTGGCGGCCGCACAGCTGACCGCCTGGGAGGAAAAGAACGCATGAGCGTAAAAGTATTCATTGACGGCTCCTCCGGCACCACCGGCCTGCGCATCGCCGACCGGCTGGCTGCACGCTCGGAGATCGAGCTGCTGTCCATCTCGGCCGAGGGCCGTAAGGACGTGAACGAGCGGGCAAAGGTCATCAATTCGGCGGACCTTGCCTTCCTCTGCCTGCCGGATGCAGCTTCCAGAGAGGTCATGCCCCTGCTGCGCCCGGACGTGAAGGTGCTGGACACCTCCACCGCCTTCCGCACCGATGCCGCATGGGACTACGGCTTCCCGGAGCTGAAGGGACAGAAGGAAAAAATTCAGAACTCTTACCGTGTGGCGGTGCCCGGCTGCTATGCCAGCGGCTTTATCAGCATCGCCCGCCCGCTGGTGGAGCTGGGTCTGGCCCCGAAGGACTATCCCTTCAGCTGCACCGGCATTTCCGGCTATTCCGGCGGCGGCAAGAAGATGATCGCCGAGTATGAGAGCGCCGACCGCCCGGCCCGCAGCAAGCTGGATGCACCCAAGAGCTACGGCCTGAGCCTTGCCCACAAGCATCTGCCGGAGATGAAGGAGATCAGCGGCCTGGCTCATACGCCCATGTTCGTGCCGGTGGTGTGCGATTACTACTGCGGCATGCAGGTGCTGGTGCCGCTGGACCTGACCGTGGCCGGTACCACCGCCGAAGCCGTGGCCGCCGGTCTGGCAGACTACTATAAGGATGCCGCCACCGTGAAGGTGCACGCCCTGAACGAACCTCTGCCGGAAAACGGCCTGTACTCCAACGCCATGGCCGGCACCGACCGCATGGAGCTGTACCTGACCGTGAACGCCGCAGGTGACCAGATGATGCTGGTGTCCCTGTTCGACAATCTGGGCAAGGGCTCTTCCGGCGCAGCGGTCCAGTGCATGAACCTGATGCTGGGCCTGCCGGAGACCGAAGGACTGGAATAAAAAACTCCCTTCGTCTGCTCACGGTGTTCGCATCCACCTCCCTCAAAGCGGGAGGCTTTTGCAGCTGATGGTTACGCAAAGGCTCCCTCCATGAGGAAGCTGGCACGGCGAATGCCGTGACTGAGGGAGTGTTTGTGGGAAAGGAGAATCTTTATGCAGTACAAAGAAGTTATGGGCGGCATCTGTGCGCCCAAGGGGTTTGCAGCGGCTGGCGTGCACTGCGGCATCCGCGCAAACCATAGCGAAAAATACGATCTGGCACTCATCAAGGCAGACGTGCGCTGTGCCGCCGCCGGTGTGTACACCACCAATAAGGTGTGCGGCGCACCCATCAAGGTGGACCGCGCCCATCTGGCCGACGGCTATGCCCAGGCCATCGTGGTGAACAGCGGCAACGCCAACACCTGCGCCGCCAACGGCGTGGCACTGGCCGAGGAGTGCTGTGAGCTGGTGGGCAAGGCACTGGACATCGACGCCATGGACGTTCTGCCCGCTTCCACCGGTGTTATCGGCCAGCCCATGGTCATCGACCCGTTTGCCCGGGGCATCCCTGCCGCCGCCGCCAAGCTGGCCGCCACCGAGCAGGGCAGCACCGATGCCGCCACCGCCATCATGACCACCGATACCCATAAAAAGGAGTACGCCATCCAGTTTGAGCTGGGCGGCAAGATGTGCACCGTGGGTGCCATCGGCAAGGGCAGCGGCATGATCGCCCCCAACATGGCCACCATGCTGGCCTTCTACACCACCGACGCGGCGGTGTCCCCTGTCCTGCTGGAAAAGGCCCTCAAGACCGTGGTGCCCGGCACCTACAACCAGATGAGCGTGGATCTGGACACCTCCACGAATGATACCCTCATCATCATGGCCTCCGGCCTTGCCGGCAACCCGGAGATCTGCGAGGAAAATGAGGATTACCATGCCTTTGTGGCGGCCCTGACCGCCATTGCAGAGCACATGTGCGCGGAGCACGCCGGTGACGGTGAGGGCGCTACCCACCTCATCACCTGCGAGGTGACCCACGCTCCCGACCTGAAAACCGCCCGTGCGGTGAGCCGCAGCGTGGTGTGCTCCAACCTGTTCAAGGCGGCGGTCTTTGGCCGCGACGCCAACTGGGGCCGCATCCTGTGCGCCATCGGCTACACCCCCGGCGATTTCTCCATCGACAAGGTGTGCGTCTGGC
>CABQHF010000079.1 GCA_902463905.1 uncultured Faecalibacterium sp.
GCCCGCGAGACGGTCAAGGCCATGCGCAAGGACGTGCTGGCCAAGTGCTACGGCGGCGATATCACCCGCAAGAAAAAGCTGCTGGAAAAGCAGAAGGAAGGCAAAAAGAAGATGCGCCAGCTGGGCAGCGTTTCTCTGCCCAGCGAGGCCTTTACCGCCGTGCTCAAACTGGACAGCGACGACGATTAAGCCCCCGCTTTCCTCTTATAAAATACAGCGCCCCTGTGCACCGGATGGGTTCCGTGCACAGGGGCGCTTTGTTGTTTTTGGTTTTTCAGCAGCGGTTGTTCCAGCTGGAAAGAGCGATCACTGCCGCGCACAGCCGGGCTTTGAGCAGCGCCAGCTTGATGCGGTCGTTGCGGCTGCGGGCATCCTGCAGGGGCATCTCCCCCACGGCAGCCCGCACCGCCGGGATGCGCAGTGCCTGTTGTAGCCATGCGGTGCGCTGGCGGAAGTTCAGCGGCCCCAGGCAGATGTTCTTGATGCCGAACTGCAGGTCCAGCACCCGGCTGTGGTTTACGGCCCGGCGGCAGGCGGGGTCGTTTTCTAATCCCCAGCTCTTTGCCACAGCCTCCACCGCATCCGAGAGGTAAAAGTTATCGGCCAGCCGCTCCGGGTGGTAGCTCTGGGAGGCCGACCCCGAGGCACGCAGCTTATAGCGGTAGAGCTTTTCCGGGATGCCCACCACACAGTGCAGGTGCTGCCGGTAAAAGGACACGAAAAACAGGGCGTCCTCCGCGATCTTATGATCGGTAAAGCGACAGCTGCCTTCCTCGATGCAGCGGCGGCGGAACAGCTGCCGGGTGACCATGGACATGGCCGACAGCTGCGGGAACAGCTGCGGGCAGGGGTCGCCCCGGTATACCCCTTCCAGAACCGGGGCAATGTCGGTGCAGCCGGTACGGGTGCCGTCGGCCGCGTAGTGCTCCTCATAGCCGCCGAACATAATCAGGTCCGCATCCGTCTGCTTTGCCGTGCGGCACAGCACCTCCACCATCTGGGGCTCCAGTGCGTCATCACTGTCCAGAAACTGCACATAGGTGCCGCGGGCTGCAGCCAGACCGGCGTTGCGGGCGGCCCCGACCCCGGCGTTCTTCTGATGGATCACCCGGAAGCGGGCATCCTGCCGGGCGGCCGCATCACACAGCGCCCCGCAGCCGTCCGGGGAGCCGTCGTCCACCAGAATGGCTTCCCAGTCCGGGCAGGTCTGGGCCCGCAGAGAGTCCAGTGCCGCCGGGAGATATTGCTCTACGTTATAAACCGGCACGATAATACTGATCTCAGGCATGGGCCGCGCTCCTTTCGGCGATCAGGCCGGTGTACAGCTGCTGCAGGCGCCGGGTCTCCTGCCGGATGTCGTACCCGGCATCCCGCACCTGTGCCGCCGCCTGCGCACGGTCGGGCAGATTGCGGTCCGCATCCTTCAGCACTGCGGCCCATACTTCGTCCGGCTGTTCCAGCGAAATGCGGCAGCTGTCCGGCCGCAGCAGGACCTCCTCGGTGACGCCGGTGGAGAACACGCAGGGCAGACCGGACGCCTGCGCTTCCATGCCCACCACGGGCAGGCCCTCAAACAGCGAGGGCATCACGAACACATCCATGGCCTGATACCAGACGGAGGTGTCGCTCTGCACGCCCAGGAACTTCACATCCTGCGCAATGCCCAGCCGGGCGGCCTTGGCTTCCAGCTCGGCCCGCAGCTCGCCCTCGCCCACCAGCAGCAGGCAGCTGTCCGGCCGCACTTTTTTCAGGGCCGCAAAGATGTCCAGCAGGCGGGTGTGGTTCTTCTGCGCCATCAGGCGGGCCACACAGCCCACCACCAGCTTATCGTTCAGGCCATATTCTGCCCGCAGCTTTGCCCGCACCTCCGGCCGGTAGCCAAAGCGGTCCAGGTCGATGGCGTTGCGCAGGGTCACGCCCCGGGCATCCCACGCGCTCTGTCCAAAGTAGTAGATGCCGGCCTCCCGCCCGCAGGCCCAGTAATCGGTGGCCGCGCCGGGAATGAACTGTTTGCAGAACCATTTGATCGGCAGCTTGGCGTCCTTGGGCAGACGGGTGTTGTGGGCGTGGGCGATGCGCACCGGCAGGCCCGCCTTTTTAGCGCCTTCCAGCGCAAAAAGCTGCATGGCCTCGTTGTGGGCGTGCAGCGCCTTGATCTCCGGGTGCTGGGCCAGCAGCTGCTGCATAGAGCGCAGGTAGGCCGGGTAGCTCTGCGGGGCTACGCCCGGGCTCTGGAAGATGCGCCCGCCCAGTGCGCGGATCTCGTCATCAAAAAAGCCGGGCTTTTGTTTGTTGACCAGAAAATCGAACTGGAACTGCGTGCGGTCCAGATGCCGGTAATAGTTCATCAGCATCGACTCGATGCCGCCCCGGTCCATGTTGCTGACCGACTGCAGGATGTGGATCATGAAGAACTTCCTTTCTCCCGGTACTGTGCCCGGATGCGCCGCTGCACCTCCTGCGCCGAGGGCGGCTGCCATGTCTGTTTTTGGGCGGCAGGGTCCTTCGTCGGCTTTGCAAAGCAGCACACCGCCAGCGGGATCATGCGCAGGCCCATGGTGCACCAGAAATAAAAGGCCGTGTTGTCGGTGAGGTAGGTCATGGACAGCGGGTTGAGGATGGCAAAATACAGGATGCCGGCCTCGGCACCATAGCGCTTGATCCAGAACCAGGGCAGGATCAGGTACAGGAACGCGCACCAGAAGCACAGCCCCGGAAAGCCCAGTTCCACGAACACCTTGAGGATATCGTTGTGCAGCGGGTAGGCCACATCAATGAGACCGATCTCATAAAAGCGGGTGACCATGGCGTCCACCGCCTCGAACCCCAGCCCGATGAAGGTGGGCGAGAACTGATAATAGGGTTTGGCCAGACTCCAGATGTAATCGCGGCCCATCATGTTGATGCCCACAGCGTTCAGCAGCCGGGAGATAGCCCCGGTGTGCACCAGATACAGGTACACCCAAAACAGGGTCACCCAGGCCGCGCCGGTGAGCATGATCAGCTTTTCCTTGGCATGGCTGCGGCGCAGCACCCAGATGTAAAAGGCCGAGACCACCAGCGCCGGCAACAGGATGCGCTTCATGCCCGCCAGTACAAAAAAGAAGGAGCAGCCCGCCAGCACCCAGTTGCGGGTGCGCTGCTGCTTGGTTTCTTTTGGCGAAAAGAACAGGTAGTACAGCACAAAGATGCCCTCCAGAAAGGTCACCTCGTGGATCTCCAGCCGCTCGGCATAGCCATAGGTGTTGTTGCCCAGCGACAGAATGCTGGTGAGCAGGGAGCTCACGCTCTCGCCCACACCATAGGCGGGCACCTCGCTGAACAGGATGAAGAGGTTTGCGCAGCAGATGCCGATGGTGAACAGGTCGATGCTGAACCGCCCGTACAGGTATACGCAGCAGATGGCCACCACCGTGGCGATGCTCTGATACAGGATCTTTTCCACGCCGCGGGTGATGGAGGTAAAGGCCGTGAAGTTGCGCACCCAGATGAACATGGACCAGGCGGCAAGCACCGCCAGATACAGGATGTACAGCCCGGACGGCCCGGCCAGTTTTTTCAACCGGTCAAAATCGCCCCGGATGAAAAATTCCAGCCCGGCCAGCCCCACAAAGGCCAGCGTCACCGCCTTGGGCAGACCGCCCAGCACCACATTGATGCTTTTGCCTTCGCCCAGCCCGGACACGGTGAACAGCAGCACCGCCAGCAGTTCCATCCAGCGGGGCTGGCGAAACTCCCGGCTGCGGAACGGGTCTTTTTTGCCGTAATATTTCCGGGTCAGGATCTTGGAAACATCCTGCACGCGGTCCACCTCGCTTTCCGTGCCGGTGTAAACCGGTCAGTTGATCAGCTGGAACAGTCTGCCCTGCAGCTGCCATAGCCCATAGTCCGCCTGTTCCAGCGCCCGCTGCGCCAGCCGCACGGCATAGGGCAGCATCCGGGGGTCCGGCAGCTTCGTTGCCCACCGGCGGTACAGCAGGCAGCAGCAGGCAAAGGCCGTCTGCCGGTCCGCCTCCGGCAGACCGGCCACACACACATAGCAGTAATTGGCCAGCTGCAGGATCAGGTTGCAGGCAAACAGCGCATCCTGCGGCAGGCCCAGACGCACCGCACCGTCCAGCATTTCTCCAGCCACCCAGTAGGCCTGCAATGCTTTGGCCGTATTCTGGGAGGTCGCGGTGAGCCCTATTGTATTTTTGCGCCACAAATATACCACAGGTTTTGTCGAAGCAATGCACTTCGCCCGCGGAAAGACCCAGAAATGGATTATGGCATCCTCAAAACAGGTGTACCCGGAGGGGAACCGTACCCGTTCAAACAGGGTCCGGCGGTACAGCTTGCCCCAGGGAGTGCCGGGCAGCTCCACCACATCCAGCCGCCGGGGGCCGGTGTAGCACACTTCTGCGTACTGCTGCACCGCACCGCGGGTGTCGGCTTCGTCGCAATACTGCCAGCCGCCCTGCACGATATCCGCCCCGGTGCGCGCCTGCGCCGCCAGCAGCGTCTCCACTGCGTCCGACAGCAGGCAGTCATCGCAATCCACAAACAGGACCCAGCGGCCCACCGCCCGGGCCAGACCGGTGTTGCGGGCGCGGGCCGCGCTGCCGCCCTGCTCCGGGTGCAGCACGGTGACCCCTCCCTGCCGGGCGTACTCGGCCAGAATGGCCCCGCTGCCGTCGGTGGAGCCGTCCTCCACCGCCAGCACCTGCAGGCGGCGAGTGGTGTTCTGGTGCAGGATGCTGTCCAGACAGGCGCGCAAAAAGCGCTCCCCGTTGTGCACCGGCACGATCACCGACACATCCACCGCATCGTCCTGCGGCGGCAGCGGGCAGGGCTCCCCGGCATCGCACACCGGCTCCGGGCAGATGCCCGGCGCGCGGGCGGCAAAGGTCTCCAGCTGCTGGTCGGAAAAGCGCTGATGCTTCACGGCTCCCAGCACCCCGGCGGCACAGCGGCCCGCCGTGCGGGCACCCCACGCCACGGCAAGTGCCAGCGGCTCACAGCCGGTTTGGGAACGGACGAGCTGGCAGGCCCGTTGATTCTGCAGCATGGCTGCCGCCTCCTTATCTTTTTTACACCGTCTCGTGTGCGGTCTCCGGCTGCGGCTTATTGGCATCCCGCAGCTTCTTGAATGCGCAGCGCAGCAGATCCCGGATGTTGAATTCCTTTTCGTCATCCGAGGTGGCACTGGCTGCCCTGTACTCGATGGCGTAATCCGGGTTCAGGCTGTTGTACTCCTGGATCTGCTCGTCCAGCACTTCCAGAATGGCCTCCGCCTTGACGGCGTTGCATTCCCGGAAGAAGCCCACGATCTGGCCCGCACCGTTGGAACCGATGAAACTCTCCTCGGTGCCAAGGGCCGCCACCAGCCCGGCAAAGTCCCGCAGGACATGGTTGCCCACCGAGTAACCATACTCCCGTGAGAGATGGTTCAGGCTGGTAAACTGGAAGCACATGCAGGTAAAGTGGCTGGGCAGCAGGCCCTGCTTTTCCAGCCGTGCCATCATGGCATCCACACGGTCGCGGTTGGGCAGACCGGTCTTTTTGTCCACATACATAAAGTATTCCACAAAGTCGCGGGAACGGCCCACCACAATGGCCAGTGCGCAGCCCACGAGGAAGAAGAATACAAAGCCGATGGCCAGATACAGCTTGGTGTTGATGCTGGGCCACACTCTGGTGGAGCTGGTGGTCTGCAGATAGTCCGCGCTCAGGGAGCGGTTGTGCTCCATGCTGGTCTGGTTCACGATCTGGTAGTAGTCCACCAGCGTCTGCTCGTACTTGTTGATCTCCGACTCGATCGCGGCATGGGAGGCCTCATCGCCGCCCACCCCGCCGGCTGCCTGGAAGGTGTCCAGCAGCTGCTGGGTGTAGGCCCGGCGGATGGCGCTGCTGCGCAGGGTCTTGTCGATCTCCACATACTCCAAAATCAGCGAATCGTAGGTGATCTGCTTGCTCTGGTTGTCATCGTAGGCCTCTACGTTCTTCAGGATGTAGTCGGTGCCGCTGTCGTTGGCGTCGTTGTGGTAATGGTAGTTGATCAGGTCGCGGTTCTTCTCCGAGTAGTTCTGGATCAGGCCGCTGAGGTAGGCTTCCCGCTCCTGATACACCTGCTCGTTCTGCACGCTGCTCTCGATGCTCTGGGTCAGGTTGCGGCACAGCTTGTCGGCGTTGCGCACCTGCGGCCCAGTCATCACATTCGCGTACAGCGACGGGATCTCGTAGTCGTACAGCATCTTATAGATGTCGTACAGGTCCTCGTAGGAATAACCCGTGACCGAAGAGCGGAAGTTGGGATAGTTTGTCTTTTTATCCTCCAGATAGTTCAGCACTTCGGTGGTGTCGGCCGACAGCACGTCCACGCACTCGTAATAGTCGTAGCCGCTGTTCAGCAGGCCGCTGGAGGGGTTCATGGTCAGGGGCAGCTCCACATATTCCTCCGTGTAGATGGTGGAATAGCTGCTGACGATGGCATCCAGCACCCGGCGGGCGTAGCTCGCACCCAGGCTGCCGTCCACCACCAGCGTCACCTTGTATTCGTCCGGGAAGTAGGTAGACTCTTCCCCCTTGTCGATGAGAGCTTCCTGCAGGGCCTTCTGGTCGTCCGGGATCAGCTCTTCCACCGTGCAGTGGGAGCGCACAAGGTTGATGCCGCTTTGCAGCCCAAGGCTCTCCATGGCCTGCGAGATGACCTTGGAAGAATAGATCTCGTCCACGTTCATGGCGGTGCCGTCCGGGGCAAAGCCGTCCTTGATGCCGTCGTGCAGGTACTTGATGTTCACACTGGCGGTGTAGGTCTGGTTGTTCTTGCAGTACCAGTACACCACCACTGTGCCCGCCATGGTCACGGCCAGCACCAGTGCAAAGAACCGCCGGAGGTAGCGCAGGATATCAAACTTTTTCAACGCTGCTCCTCCTTCCGGATCTGCCGGGCGGTGCGCACCATGCACAGGCCGAAGCACAGCACCACAAAGACTGCCATTTCCACGATCACCCGCTTGAGGCCAATCTGCTGCACAAAGGAGCCGGCCGCATCGTTGAACACCAGGTAGTTCTGGGTCTTATAGATGATATAGGAGGCATCCGTCACCCGCAGTGCCTGCTGGATCTGATCCATGGTGGTTTCCAGTTCCTGCAGCATGGCGTTCACCGTGGTCAGACCCGCCGGGTCGCTCATGGTCTGCATTTGCTGCACCACATACTGGGTGGTGGTGATCACATCCTGATGGGAGGTCGCCTCCGCCAGGGCACCGTCGGCGTCGCTGGCCATGGTGTCCAGCGCCGTTTTAGTGCGGGACATATAGAACTCGCGGTTCTCGTCCAGCGTGGGGATCATGACGATGGCGCTCATGCTCTCATCGTACAGGCCAATGCCCAGATTGTCGGAGTTGTAGTAGGCCATCTGCTCCTGATAGTCCAGCTGCTCGATCTGCAGCTTGTATTGCAGCATGGCCGTCAGGGAAGAAACGTCCGCCGACAGGCCGCCCCGCAGGATATAGGCCTGGATGCGCGGGATGTCGTAGTTGATCACGTTCTGGATCTGCTTGGACAGGCTCAGGAAGGTGTTGCCGGTGGTGGCGTCCTGATAGCTCTTGTTCTCGCTGACACGGGCCGTGAGGTAGCGGTCCAGCTGGTTGGCCCGCAGCGTCAGGCTCTTGAGACGCAGATACGGCTCGGTGTCAAAGTAATCCGGCATGGTGCAGGAGAACACGCTCTGGTTCTCGCCGTAGTGCTCCATGAAATAATCCTTGTAGCTGCCGCAGAAGATCCGGAGCAGCGTGGCTGCGGTCAGGTGCTGGCAGGGTTCTTCCAGCTGCAGGCTGATGCTGCAGCTGGTGGTGATGTAGTTTTCCGAGCTGCTCACGTTGGTCACATCGGTGGGTTCCACCGTAATGGCCTTGCGCAGCTGTTCCACCGTCATCTGACCTTCCAGTCCGGCGTTGTACAGGGTGCTTTGCAGCACCTCGTCGGAGGTCAGGTCGGTAGTCGTAAACCGGGTGCGGTTGGGGTTGAGCCCCTGCGATGCCTCGGAGTAGTTCAGGGTCATCTGGGCCGAGGCCACCCGGCTGCTGTCCTGATATTGTGCGGTGCACAGCAGTGCCGCGAGCAGGATGCACACCACGATCAACGGCACCCGCAGGCTCCAGAAGCGCAGCACAGCCTGTTTGAAGATCTGCTTGATCTTTGTCACCACGTCTCCGGGCCTCCTTTCAAGTTCGTTCATCTCAGTACCAGTTCACATCCACCAGAACCAGCTCCGGCGGATTGTATACGCGGGGGATCCGGTTGGAGTCGCCCAGGCCGCAGCCCACGATGAGGGGTGCCCCGCTGTCCAGCTGGTACATGCCGCCCGCATACTCCGGGAACAGCCCCTCCTCTGCGGTGTACAGCCGCCCCAGCACCGGCAGGCGGATCAGGCCGCCGTGGGTGTGCCCGGCCAACGCCAGGTCAAAGGGCGCATCCTGCATGTAGTCCACAAAGGCCATGGGCACATGGTTGATGCAGATGCGGAAGGTGTCGTACTGGCGGCTCAGGCTCTCCACACAGTCGCTGGCACCGTATTTGTAAAAGTCCTTCAGGGCACCTTCCAGCCCGATGAGCTCCACGTTGTTTTCCCCGATCTGGATGGTGCGGGTCTCATTGCGCAGCAGCTGCACCCCGGCCTCCGAAAATTTTTCGGCCAGCTGGTCATCCACCCCGCCGTAGATCATCTCGCTCTCATGGTTGCCCAACACCCCGTACAGCGGGGCCACATCGGCAAGGCTGCGGCACAGCGAGAGCATATTCTCATACTCCGGGTTCGGGAAGGTGACAAGGTCCCCGCCCAGCAGGATCAGGTC
>CABQHF010000080.1 GCA_902463905.1 uncultured Faecalibacterium sp.
GTGAAGAAGTGACGGAAGCCCTCCTCGCCGTAGAACAGGCCGCGAACGGGCAGGCCCAGCTCCTGGGGCTCGTTCAGGAACTCCGGTGCCAGATCACTGTTGGCGAAGTTCCAGAAGTGTGCACGGTTCTCGAAGGTGAAGGGGATGGACAGGAGCTTAGACTTGTTGCAGCCGTAGCTGGTCAGAGCGAAAGCAGAGATACGGCTGATGTCGATGGTGGTGGAGCCGCCCAGGATAGCGTCCAGAACGTCGTTCTCAGAGCCCAGCACGCCGGAAGCCTGCACGTCAACGACCACAGAACCGCCGCTCAGCTCCTCGACCTTCTCCTTGAAGTGAGAACCGGTCTGGCCCACGATGGTGTCCAGGGGGTTGACCTCAGCGTAGACCAGGGTCACCTTGGGATCGTTGGCAGCAGCAGCGGCATCACCAGCGGTGGTGGAAGCAGCTGCAGAAGAAGCAGTGGAAGCAGCGGTGGAGCTGCTGGAACCACCACAAGCGGTCAGAGCAACAGCAGCAGTAGCTGCACCTGCAACAGCCAGGAAGCTGCGACGAGAGATCTTTTTCATAATTTGTGTCCTCCTTGATGTTCAAATGGTTCTTTTTTCAGGCAGCCGGATTTTACAGGAGCCAGCTGTCATTCATGCACTGTTCACACTTTAACAAATTTTTGAATACTACACAAGGGGTTTCAAAAAATGTCCTTTTTTTTGAAAGAATGTCAAAAAAGTTATTGTGTAAGTGCACAAAGACTTTAAGTTGCATTTGTGCAACACTAACGTACAGATGGATACAACTTGCGGTCCAAGTGGCTCCGGAACTGCTCTGGCCCCGGCCGGTCTGCTGTGGGAGAGACCAGCCGGGGCCTATGAGCAGGCAGAAAACCGACAGGATCACGCCACGGTGATCTTAACGGTCTTGCTTACGGGGATGACGCCGTCGTCCAGGGTAAAGGTGACCTTGTAGGTGCCCTTGGCCTTGGGGGTAAAGGTGAGGGTGTGAGAACCGGTGTCAAAGGATGCGCCCAGAGGCAGCAGACCTGCGGTGCCGTAGGTCAGGCCGCCGTCCAGCGCCTCGATGACGGCAGCAGGCTGGGGCTGGGTGGTACGGACGCCGTTGGCCGGGTTCCGGCCCGAGACCGTCAGGGTCAGGGTCTGGCCCAGCTGGACGGTCTGGTCCCCGATGTGGCTGAAGTAGGGGCGGTGCACCGTCAGAGGCAGGGGATAGTCCTGGGTCTTAATGGCGAACTGATAGCCGTTTTCCGGGATGGGCAGGCGGATGTCGCCATAGAGGCTGTCTGCCGGGGTGCCGGGTGCCGGGGTATCCACGGTGACCTGTTCACGGCTCAGCAGGCCCAGCTTCAGGTTCTCGCAGGTGGTGGTGAAATAGGGCTCCTCAGGCACATACTCGTTGCCCACATGACGCTTGTAGTGGTTGGTCACGGTGACTACCGTCTTGACGCCCAGGGCGGTCTTGGCGGCCACGGTACGCAGGTCAGCGTTGGAAACGTCATCCAGCACGATGGCCGGACGCTTATCCTGGATCACATAGTTCAGGGCCACGTTCTGCAGAACCAGACCCTCTACATGACGGGCGTAGATGCCGTAGGCCGGCAGGATGCCCAGGATGGAGGGCTCCGGGTATTCGGCTACCATCTCCGGCACATTGTAGGGGTCGTCTACCCAGGTGCCGTTCTTCCAGGCCACACGAGGCAGCAGGCCCTCGCACTTGCTGAAGAAGGTGTTCACCAGCCAGGGCAGCTTCTGCACGGCGGGGGCAGAGCCGCTCTGGGAGTAGACCCAATAGGTGCCCAGCTGCCGCTGTTCCACAGCCTCCTGGAGGGACAGACCGCCCCGGTACTGCACCGAGATGTTCCGCAGGATCACGTTCTTCACCTTGCTGTCCACCAGGCCCTCCAGCAGGATGGGGTACCGGGGATCCACGTTGGTGATGCGGATGTTGCTGATCTCCACGTTGCTGACGCTGGCCAGGTCCTTGGCAGCGGTGGCGTTGGCGTAGTAGACAGCGTCCTTCTGGCTGATCTCCCGGGTCATATCCGGCACATACTGGTGCTGGGCATCATCCCAGCGGTAGAGGTACAGCTTGCCATCGATCTGTGCCAGGTTGGCGTTGTTGATGCGGGTGGGGTTGGCAGGGTCCACCACCTTAAAGGAGGAGACGCCGTCGATGGAGACGGTCTTGCTCTTATTATAAGAGGGGCTGTAGCGGGCCACGGGGTACAGCTGATACTCGGCGCGGTTGGGCAGCACCCAGCCGGAATTGTCCAGACGCACATCGTTTGCGGCGTTGATGGCCTGCTCAGTGGTGTGGCCGGTGACGGGGTACCGGGCACGATCGCCTACCCGGATAAAGATGGGGGAGGAGGAGACGGTGTCCATGGTGCAGTCGGTCATCACGATGTTGGTGAGGGAGCTGCCGTCCACAGCCTCCATGCAGAAGCCGCGGGAACGCTCGAACCGAACCCGGGTGATGGTGACGGTGTGGTAGCCGCAGGTGGACTCGGTGCCAAACTTGACACGAGCGGTGGGGCCGCAGGCGTCGGTGGCCACGATCTTATCGGTGGTGCAGGCTCCGGTGATCACAGAACCGGCATCGTAGCCGCTGACCACGCAGTCCTCGATCAGAACGTTCTGGGTGGGCATGAACACGCCGGCACCGTAGGAGGCCTTCATGACGATGGCGTCGTCCGTAAGGGAGTTGAAGTGGCTGTTGCGGACGGTAACGTCCTGGCTGCAGTCGATATTGTAGGCGTCCCGGTTGGTGTCCACGATCAGGTCGTTGACGGTCATGTTCCGGGTGCCCTCAGCGATGATGGCAAAGTGGCCGCCGTTCAGGATGCGGATGCCGTCCAGCACCACGTTCTCGCAGCGCACCAGTGCAATGGCCTTGTTGCCGTACCAGGTGGAGCTGTAGCCCCGGTCGGTGCGGTTTTTGGGGTTGGAGGGGTCGTTGCCGGACAGCACATTGATGAGGGTGCCGGTATCGTCCATGTAGCTGCCGTCGATGAGGCCCTCGCCGTAGATCATGATATCGTGCTTGTCAGCGGCGTAGAACAGGCTGTTGGCAAAGTAGGTGTGGCCGTGGTCCTGGAGCCCGGCGTAGAGGTTCACTTCCGGCTCATCGTAGTTTCCGCCCTCACCCACCATGGTCTGGTTGCCGTACCAGTCGTACAGGTCTGCCCGGGCAGCCCGGATGATGCCGTTGGCGTCGATGCGGAGGTTGACGCCGCTCTGGAGACGAATGGTGTAGCTCTTGAAGTCACCTGCCGGCACCACTACGGTGCCGCCGCCGGCCTCACTGGCTGCCTGGATGGCGGCGTTGATGGCCTTGGTGTTCTGGATGGGATCCCCCTCTGAAACAGCACCAAAATCCGTGATGAGGTACAGGCGGCTCTCGTTCAGCAGGACGCTTTTGTCCACGGTGCTGCCGGTAGCCCGGGGGATGTTCAGGGTCTGGATGCAGTTCTCCTCTGCCGCATCCTCTGCGGCAAAGGCAGGCAGGCCCATGGCAGCCATGGCGGTGGTCACAGCACTGACCTTCAGAAAGCTGCGGCGCGAGATCTTTTTGGAATACATAACCAAATTTCCTCCTTTTTTGCTTTGCACAATCTGAATCCCGATGGGGTGCATTTCAGGCGTTTTTGTATGGCACGATTGCTTGGTGACTTCATTGTAGTGCAAAAAAATTTAGCCAGCAAGGGGATTGATAAAATGTCCTGTTTTTTATAAAAAAGTGAAAATCTGGCTGTGCATATCGTACAAATACACCCGGGGAAAGATTGTTGATCTTGCCAAAAAAGGACGCAAAAAAGCTCGCCTCTAAACTAATATATCACATAGAGACGAGCTATTTCGTATAGTTTGTTCTTCAGCTCTCCCGGATCCGCTGGATGAGCTTGGCCTGGCTGCGGAATCGGTCGTACATGGGCTGTACGGCCTGGCGGAATTTCTCCTTTTCTTCCTCCGACAAGGTGGTCACGTCCACCCCCCAGGCCCGGAGACTGGCCTCAGACTGGGCCTCCTGCTGGGCCCACAGGCGGCGTTCAGTGCGGGCAGAGGCACGGGCACAGTCCCGCAGGATGTCCGGGAAGCTCTCGTCCAAGGCTGCCAGCTTTTCCAGGGCTGCCGGGCTGGCCAGCTGCACCTCCGGCACACGGGTGTGCTCATCCTTCAGGAAGTAAGGTGCCACTTCGTAGTGGCCCATGGCCTCGTAGCTGGGCCAGTTGTTCTCGGCCCCGTCGATCTGGGCATTGTGGAGGGCGGCGTAGACCTGGCTGTACACCAGCTGCACCGGGTCGGCCCCCAGGAATCCGATCAGTTCGCTCATCAGGGCTGATTCCTGCACCCGGATGGTCAGGCCCTGCAGGTCTGCAAGGCTCGTGACCTTCTGCCGGGTGTAGAAGCTGCGCACACCGGCGTCGAACCAGGAAAGGCCCGTCAGGCCCATGGAATCCAGCTGGGCCAGAAACTCATCTCCAATATCCCCGTCCAGCACCCGCCACATCTGGGCGGCGTCCTTGTATAGGTATGGCAGCTGCAGCACGCTGAGGCTGGGGATGCACTCTGCCAGGGGGCTCAGGGAGATCCGGGCAAAGTCGATGCCCCCAAACTGCATCTGCTGGATCACACTTTGCTCTGCGCCCAGTTCTCCGCCGCTGTACACCAGCACCTTCACCCGGCCGTCGGTACGCTGGGCCACGAGGTCGGCAAAGGCCAGTGCCGCCTGGGTGGTGGGGTAATCCTCCGGCTGGTTTTCGGCGTAGCGCAGGATCAGCTCCGCGCCCGGTTCGTCCTGCATCGGCTGATGCCCGCAGCCGGATACCGGCAGCGCCAGCACTGCCGCGCCGAACATGGCCGTGAGCATCTGGCGGCGGGTCACAGGCGGGCCTCCCTGGCGGCCTTGGCCGCCTCCCTGCGGTACTGGGTGGGGGTCATGCCGGTGCGCTTTTTGAAGGTACGGGCAAAGTAACTGGAATCCTCGTACCCCACCATGGAAGCCACCTCTGCAGCCGAGCGGAAGGGGTCGGTGAGCAGCTCCTTGGCCGCGTTGATGCGCAGCTCGGTCAGGCAGTCGAGGAAGTTGGTTCTCTGATACTTTTTGAACTGGGCAGACAGGTAGGCCGGGCTGATGTGCAGGATCTCACTCACGCTGTCCAGCGAGAGGTCGAACATATAGTTGTCCTCCATGTACCGGCGTACATGGGCCATAACCAGCGCATTGCGGTCGTTTTCGCCGTCCTCGGCCGGATCGGCATCCGTTTCCGGCTCCTGCTGCACCGGTGCCAGCGCTGCAAGGCGGCGGCCTGCCTCGATCTGGCGGATCGCCTTGCGGATGGAGGCCTCCACCTCGTCCGGGTTTACCGGCTTGAGCAGGTAATCACAGGCACCCAGGTGCATGGCCTCGTGGGCATACTGGAACAGGCTGTAGGCGGTGACGAAGATCACCTTGACCTCCGGGCGCTGCTCCAGCACGGCGTGGGCGGCATCCAGGCCGTTCATGCCGGGCATCTCAATGTCCATCAGGATCAGATCAGCACCCCACAAAACGGCGGTGTCTGCCGCCTTGCGGCCGTTCTCGGCGGTCTCAATGGTCACTTCGTGCTCAAAGCGGCGGGCCGCAATGTCCTTCAGGGTCTCCCGTTCCAGCGCTTCATCATCTGCGATCAACAGACGGATCATTCCTCAATCTCCTCCTCATTTTCCACCAGCGGCAGGTATAAGATCACGGCCGTGCCCCATCCCGGATGGGACCGTACCACAAGGCGGCTGCCCGGATCCAGCAATCGCAGGCGGGCCGCTACGTTATAGATACCGATATGTTCCCAGCGCTCGCCGGACTGGCTGAGCGCCGCGCGCAGCTGCTGCAGCTGCTGGGGCTGAATGCCCACGCCGTTGTCCACCACGCGGATGCACAACTGTCCTTTCTCCCGCAGGGGCGTCATGCGGATGCGCACCACGCCGCCTTCCTCCTTGGGGCAGATGCCGTGCTTGAAGGCGTTTTCCACGATGGGTTGCAGGATGAAGGACGGCACCATGGTCTCGGTGAGGTCCAGCGAATCGGAAAAGCTCCATTCCATACGCACCCGCTCGCCGAAGCGGACATGGTAGATGGAATAATACTCATCCACGATGCGCACCTCGCGGGAGAGCGGCACCTGCTCGTCATTGCTCATCAGGCTGTAGCGCAGCAGGTGCGAAAGCGCCATGATGAGGGCCTGGGTGCGGTAGGCTTCCTCGGTGCCAGCGGTCTGCTGGATGACGTTCAGGGTGTTGAACAGAAAGTGCGGGTCGATCTGGCTGCGCAGCTGCTGCAGACGACTGCGTTCCATGCGGTTCTGCAGCTCCAGGGCCTCGGTCTTTTGGCGGTGCAGCTCCCGCTCGATCTCGTTTTTCTCCTGCAGGGTGGTCACCTGCTGGGCCATGGAGTGCTTCATGACGTTGAAGGACTCGGCCAGCTGGGCGATCTCCGGCTGTTTGGGCAGGGGGATGTCCGGCGTGTCGAACCTGCTCTGCCCGATATCGCGGGAGGCCGTGATCATCTGCATCACCGGCGTGAGGAGCTGCATGACCAGCAGGCCGATGATGCAGCCCAGTGCCACGCACAGGGCCACCACCACTGTCTGCAGCATCGTGATCCGCTCGTTCAGGGCCGAAATGGCAGTGTAGGTGGTCTGGAAGTCCAGGATGGCCGTTTCCAACAACTGCAGGGTGTACTGGCTCAGGTAATCGCCGCAGGGCTCCACCTTTGCATAGTACAACTGAGAGGCGGCAGTGTCATCACCGTTCAAAAGGTCCCCCTGCAGTGTGGCCAGCAGATCGGTGTAGCTCTGGTAGACGGTCTTCACCGCGCTGTAAAGCACCCGCTGTTCGTCGCTGATGTTTTCCAGGCTGTCCAGGCTGGCACCGATGCGCCACAGCCAGGCGTTGCAGGTGGAAGAGGCGGACTGCATCTGTTCGATGAGGTCCTCCGGCTCCTCGTTCTCCCAGTGGTACGCTTCCAGTGCGGAGATGGAGTTTTCCAGCCCGTTCTGGAACCGGCTGATGGCATTGAAGCAGCCCATCTGCTCGTCCTGCACTGCCTGCACGGCCCGGGACTTGTAGCCGTTGAGGGCAAGCTGCAGGATAAAGACGGCGAAAAAAGCCGCCAGGCACAGGCACATGCGCTGCTTGAGGGTGATCTGCCATCTGCGGTGCTGCAAAGCCGACCGCCTCCTTTCCGTTATTAACAGTTATTCTACCATGTTTTGGACTGAATTAGCAAGGTTTCTGCGGATTTCGCTTGTCTAAATGACACAAATGTGATACGATGCCTATAAATACAAAGGAGGCGACTTTATGTCCCAGACGATCTCTGTTTCCACCACGATGGACGAGCAGGGTTTCCGCAATTTTGCTGTATTCGATGTGTTCCGCCATCATAAGGCCTGGAAGCGCCCGGCCATTTTTGCTGTGATCATGCTGGTGTTTTCCGGCATCTGCCTTTTCCAGCTCGGCAAACGGCAGGGGGCCGGGTTACTGAGCGCCGTGCTGGCCATCGTGGCCATCGGCCTGCCCGCTACTTATTTCGGGATGTATTTCTACAGCCTGAGCCATCAGATCAAAAAGATGCACCTGCCCCGACCCTTCTACCGCACCGAGCTGAGCGATGAGGGCGCGGCCATCTGGATGGTGGGCAAGCAGGACAAGGCCGAGCCTACCGAGCGCCACAGCTGGGAGAGCATCTACTGCGCCTACCGCCTGCCGGATGCCGTGTACCTGTATGTGGAGCAGGGCAAGGCCTATCTGCTGAACGAACGCATGGAGACCGCATGGGAATACCTGCAGGAGAAAATGCCTGCCGAAAAGCTGCACGACTGCCGGAAGGCGTGATCCGCAGCCCATAAAAACCAAAAGGAACTGCCGACGGGGTGTCGGCAGTTCCTTTTTTCGTTTCAAAAAAACCACGCCGCGGCAAAGCAACGCGCAGCGTGGAATGGAAGATGGCTTATTCTGTTATGAGATCAGCGGGCGACGGTATACTTGTGCAGGGTCTTGCGCACAGCGCCGGGGCCGGCGAACAGCTCCTTGGCCATGCCCTCGATCTTTTCGCCCAGACCAACGGCGTACAGATCCACGCCGAACACATCGGTGCGGCTGTACAGAGCCTTCAGGCAGCTGAAGTCCTGCTCGCCTTCCCGCACTTCCAACGGGTTGACGATGGCCTGCAGCTCAGCCAGCAGCGGATCGGGAGAGATCTCGAAAGGCTGGCCGTTGTCGTCGATGCCCTTCAGGTAGCGGGCATAGCCTGCCAGCACCAGCGGGATCAGCACCAGGTTGCTCTTGTCCAGGCCGCGTGCCTCGTAAGCCTTGATGGTCTCGCCGAAGCGGATGGCCAGCTTCTGGGAGGTATCGGTGGCAATACGCTGGGGAGCGTCCGGCATGAAGGGGTTGGGCAGGCGGCGGTTGATGACAGCGCCAATAAACTCATAGGGGTTCAGCACGCCGGGATCGACCACGACCGGCATGGCCTCGATGTAGCCGATCTTCTGGATGAAGGCACGCAGATCCTCGTCTGCCATCTCGGCAGAGATAAGGTTGTAGCCCAGCATGCAGCCGTAGATGGACATGGCAGTGTGCAGCGGGTTCAGGCAGGTGCACACCTTCATCTTCTCAATCTTGTCCACGGTCTCGCGGTCGCAGTACAGCACGCCGCCCAGCTCCAGCGGAGGACGGCCATTGGTATAGTGATCCTCGATGCACAGGTACTGGGTCTCCTCGGCATTGACGAAGGGAGCCGTGAAGGTGTGCTTCTCGGTGACGATGGTGTAGTTGTCCT
>CABQHF010000081.1 GCA_902463905.1 uncultured Faecalibacterium sp.
GGCTCTGTTCGGCTCCATGGCACTGGGCCTGTTTGCCAGCTCCTCCAGCGGCAACAAGGTGGTCAAGGGCGGCATCAAGGGCGTGCTGCCGGTGCTCATCATCATGACGGTGTTGTCCCTCGCGGCTCGTCTGGCCGGTTACGGCAGCGTACTGGGCGGCCTTGTGGGCATCTTCATCATCGTGATGCTGCCCATCGGCATCCTCACCTCCTATGTGCTCTGGAAAAAGGGCAAGATCAAGGTGGTGGACAAGGAGACCAACCTCTGATCCTCTGGCACGGTTTCCGTAAAAAAGACAATACCCGGAACCCTCCGCTGGGAAGGTTCCGGGTATTTTTTGCCTGTTATGTTACGATTCGGCTTTCTCGTCCTGATGCCGGGGCATATCCAGCTCCGGCATCAGCTCATCGCTGATGATGGTGAGCATCTGCTCCAGCTTGTCCACGTCCTCTTCCGGGAAGCGCTGGCGCACCCGCCGGACCACCGTGCTCAGGTAGGAGTAGCTGATGTTGTAGTAGTCGATATACTTCTGGGTGGGGCGCAGGTGGTACTCGCGCCGGTCCACGGTGGACTGGATCTTTTCCACATAGCCCTTTTTGACCAGACTGCCGATCTTGTAGGCCGCATTGGGGGTGGAGATCTGCATCATGCGGGAGAACTCCGCAATGGTGGGTTCGCCCATGGCCATGATGCCCTCCATGCAGAAGGACTCCACCGTGGTCAGGGTCGCTTCCCGCGTGGCAAAACGCTGGAATACGTTCTGATAAAAATGCAGCTTGAATTTGGTGTATACATCCTGAAAAGCCTGTTCCAGCATGGATCGCGCCTCCGCTCGTTCGTTTTCTTTCAGTTTATCACAAGTTGCCCGCGACGGCAAAGCCCAATCATGCTTTTGCCTTTTTGGTCGTGCGGGCGCGGATGATGCTGAGCACCACCAGCTCTACGACGATGGCCACGGCCAGCAGCACCAGCGAGGTGAACAGGCTGGCCCGGCTGCCCAGTACCGCCTGTGCCAGGCCGGTGATCACATAACACACCGCCGCGCAGGACGCCGCCGTGATGGCATAGGGCAGCTGGGTGGACACATGGTTCACATGGCTGCAGTGGGCACCCGCCGAGGCCATGATGGTGGTGTCGGAGATGGGGGAGCAGTGGTCGCCGCACACGGCGCCGGACAGGCAGGCCGCGATGGAGATGACCAGCATTTCGCCTTCCGGGAATGCGTGGCACACGATGGGGATCAGAATGGAGAAGGTTCCCCAGCTCGTGCCGGTGGCAAAGGCCAGGAACACCGCCACCAGGAAGATGATCACCGGCAGCAGATACTGCAGCGCCGCAGCGGAGCCGCCCAGCAGATTGGCCACATAATACTTGGCACCCAGCAGGCCGGTCATGCCGGACAGGGTCCAGGCCAGGGACAGGATCAGCATGGGGCTTACCATAGCCTTGAAGCCCTCGGGGATGCAGGCCGCAAAGTCCTGGAAGGTCATGACGCTGCGCACCCGGTAGAACACGAAGGTGAACAGCAGAGCAATGCTGCTGCCCATCACAAGGCCGGCAGAGGCGTTGCAGTCCGCAAAGGCGGTAACGAAGTCCACGCCCTCAAAGAAGCCGCCGGTGTAGATCATGCCGAAGATGCAGGCCGCGATCAGCACCAGCACCGGTGCGATCAGGTCCACAACATGGCCCTTCGTCTCGGTGCCGTCGTCCACGTCGTCGCCGTAGGGGCGGTCCTCGGTGGTGAACAGGTCGCCGTTTTTCGCGTTGTCCTCATGGAGCTTCATGGAGCCGAAGTCAGTGCCGGTGAAGATGAGGAACAGGCTCATGACGACGGTAAGCAGGGCATAGTAGTTGTAGGGGATGGTGCGCAGGAACATGGTGAAGCCGTTGATGCCAGATCCCTCCGGCACGCTGGAGGTGACCGCCGCCGCCCAGCTGGACACCGGCGCAATGATGCAGATGGGGGCCGCCGTGGCGTCGATGAGGTAGGCCAGCTTGGCGCGGGACACCTTCTGCCGGTCGGTGACCGGGCGCATGACCGAACCCACGGTCAGGCAGTTGAAATAGTCGTCCACAAAGATCATCACACCCAGCAGCAGAGTGGCAAACTGTGCGCCCGCCCGGGAGTGGATGTGCTTCGATGCCCAGCGGCCAAAGGCGGCCGAGCCGCCGGCCTTGTTCATCAGGGCCACCAGGATGCCCAGCATGACCAGGAACACCAGGATGCCCACATTGCTGCTGTCGGACAGTTTGGCGATCATGCCGCCCTCTTCGTGGAAGAAGAGGGTATTCAGGGCCAGTTCCAGGTTTCCGTTGGCATACAGCAGTGCGCCCGAGGCGATGCCCACCAGCAGGGAGGTGTACACCTCCTTGGTGTTCAGGGCCAGCACAATGGCAATGACCGGCGGCAGCAGCGAGAAGAAGGTGCTGTACACCGCACAGGTGTAGGTAGACGGGTCGGCGATCTTGCCGGGAGTGGCTGCCGTGCACCACAGCAGCAGGGCAAACACGAACAGTGCCGCCGCCCAGGACAGATTTTTGTTTTTCATAATGATTCCTTTTCGTTTCAGGCGATTCGTTCCGGCAGCGTATCAGGCCCCGTGCTGCGGGGCAGACTATCCCCACGGAATGCAAAAGGGGAGTGGGGCCGTGCCGGATTACAAAGCGATGTATTTTGAGCTGTTCCGCGCCAGCGTGCAGGCCGTACAGCTGCTGCAGGACGCACAGGCCCACGCCGAACAGCAGCTGCTGGCCGAGGACCCGCCGCCGCTGCGGCTGGAGCAGCCCGATGGGGAAGAGTGAACCCTCTCAGTTTAACGGCCTCACCCTCTCCGTCTTTGCTTCGCAAATCCACCTTGCTCCCCGCTTTGTCGCTTACGCGACATCTCTCCCCAGCTGGGGAGAGTCTGTCAAAGGGAGAGGCAAGAGCTTTACCGTTACGTTCTTGGCTCTCCCTCTGGGAGAGCTGGCGCGAAGCGCCTGAGAGGGCGAGGTTATTCACCCGGTTTTACCCTTTCTTTGCCTCCGCCTTGGCCGCAAACTTGTCGTTGTGGATCACAAAGCGCTCGTGGGTGCCGCCGCCCACCGGGCCTTTTTCGTCGTGCAGGCTCACTTTGAAGGTGAGCTTGCGGCCTTCCACAGCCACCAGCTCGCTCTCGCAGGTCACAGTCATGCCCACGGGGGTGGGAGCGGTGTGCTCCAGCTCCAGCTTCGTGCCCACGGTGCCGTCGCCCTCGGCCAGGGCCGGGGCCACGCTCATCCAACAGGTCTTTTCGGCCAGGGCCACCAGGGCCGGGGTGGCAAACACGTCCAGCGTGCCGCTGCCCATGGTTTTTGCAGTGTTTACAGCAGTGACAGACACGCTCTGCTCACCGCGGATGCCAGGTTCCAGTGTCATAAAAATTCCCTCCTGTGCGTTTTGCGCAGTTTGTTGTTTTATACTTTTATAAGATACCACAGCTTAGCAAAGAATGCACCCACTTTAGCGCATTTTGTAAAAAATACCGTTTCGGTTTCCGGCTGTCTGTGCTATGATAGGCTCTGAAAGAGAGGGGACCTCCATGTCTGACTTCTGGAAATCCTATGACATCACCGCCGCCGAATACGGTGCGGGCTATGAGTGCTACCCGCTGTTCGGCACTGTCCATCTCATAGAGCTGGCGCTGTCGGCTTTGTTCCTTCTGGGCATGGTGTGGTGGTACCGCCGCAGCACGCCGCGCACCCGGCGGCACATTCTGGTGGGGGTCACGGCGGCCCTGCTGGCCGACGAGGCCGCCCTGCTGCTGGGCATGGCCTGCACCGGCCAGTGGAACTGGAGCTATCTGCCGCTGCACCTGTGCAGCATCAACGTGTTCGTCTGCCTGTACAACACCCTCACCGACCGCAGCTGGTGCAAGGAGGAGCTGTACGCCCTGTGCATCCCCGGCGCGGCACTGGCTCTGCTGTGCCCCAGCTGGCGGGATGTGCCCGGGTGGTTCACCCTCATCAACCTGCACTCGGTCAGCATCCACGCCCTGCTGGTGCTCTACCCTGTGCTGCTGGTGGCGGGCGGATACCGCCCCAGCGTGCGCCGGGTGCCGCAGGTGCTGGCCTTTTTGTTCGGCTCGGCCCTGCCCATCTATTTTCTT
This sequence comes from uncultured Faecalibacterium sp., assembly GCA_902463905.1. GTDB lineage: Bacteria > Bacillota > Clostridia > Oscillospirales > Ruminococcaceae > Faecalibacterium. Next base: position 4,128 of record CABQHF010000081.1, read on the forward strand.
AACAAACCCCTGCACACCAACTTTTACTTTTTGAATAACCCCTATGGCAACGTCATCACCAGCACCTTTACCGCGTGGTTTGGCGAAAAATTCTACATTCTGGGCTTTCTGCCCGCCATCGCGCTTGCCCTTGTGCTGATGTACGCCCCCTGGGCAGCAGCCGGGAAGAAGCGTTGAGCCGCTCCGCCACCCGTCCGCTCCCGGTCCGCTTTCCAGCGGGCCGGGTTTTCTTTTTTCAATTTGCATCTTTTTGGCGTTTTGCGGTGTTTTTTCATCAATGCAGCGGGAATGTCAAAATTCTTCTGCAAAGGGCTTGACAGGCAGGCATGTGCGTGATATCATGAACACATGAACAGACGTTCATATGATTTCATCCCGAAAGGAGATGCTTCCATGGCACAGCAGAACGACCCCCTTGTGCAGCCGGAAGAGCTGGACATGCCGGATGACGAAGTGCTGTACGAGCTGGCCGACCTGTTCCGGGTGTTCGGCGACTCCACCCGCATCAAGATCCTGTACGCCCTGCACGACAATGAGCTGTGCGTGCAGGACATTGCCAACGCCGTGCAGCTGAGCCAGTCGGCCGTGAGCCACCAGCTGCGGGTTCTCAAGGATTCCAAGCTGGTACGCTTCCGGCGGGAGGGCAAGACCGTGTACTACGCACTGGACGACGACCATGTGCGCAGCATCCTCTCTCTGGGGATGGACCATATCGAAGAATGATTTTCCGGGCTGCGGCCCGCACAAAAACAGAAAGGCTGGTATCTACGATGAAAAAGACCTACAAGATCGAAGTGGACTGCGCAAACTGCGCCCAGAAGATGGAGGACGCTGCCAACACCGTTGCCGGTGTGGAAAAGGCGACTGTCAGCTTCATGACCCAGAAGATGAAGGTGGAGTTTGCCGAGGGTGCCGACCCCCACGCCACCATGGAGAATGTGCTGTCCGCCTGCAAGAAGGTGGAGGACGACTGCGAGATCTTTGACATCTGACCTCTTCCGGTCCGGTTCCCGGCATCGCTGCTGGGCGGCAGCTCTCCCCCTGTGGGAGAGCTTTTCTTTCCTCTGCCGCCGGGCAGCGGAAAACTTCTCTTTTTCGTGGAAAAAAACGGGCAGTTTTCAACACTTTCCACGCACTTTTCAACACCCTTCGCGGAAAACTCCAAAAAGAAACGTGGAAAAGAAAGTTTTCTGCGGGAAAAACCCGTGGAAAACACGGGGGAAAGGGTGGAAAATCCATTTTTGTGGGGAAAACCTGTTGAATTCCACTGCGTTTTCCCGTTTTTTCTCAGAACCGCCGCAATCCGACAAAAGGAGCGTTTTGTATGACCAAAAAGCAAAAAAAGAGCCTGCAGCAGATCCTGATCGCGCTGGCCCTTGTGATCCTGCTCAAGCTGCTGCTCCGTGTGCTGCCGGCACTTCCCACCCCGGTGGAGCTGCTGCTCTACCTCATCCCGTACCTTGTGGTGGGCAAGGACGTGCTGCGCAAGGCCATCAAGGGCGTCAAGAACCGCCAGCCCTTTGACGAGTGCTTCCTGATGGCGGTGGCCACCGTGGGCGCCTTTGCCCTGGGCGACTATGTGGAAGGCTGCGCCGTTATCCTCTTTTACCAGATCGGCGAGCTGTTCCAGAGCGTGGCCGTGGGCAAGAGCCGCCAGAGCATTTCCAGCCTGATGGACATCCGCCCGGACTACGCCAACGTGGAGGACGAGGACGGCAAGCTGGAGCAGGTGGACCCCGATGACGTGGAGGTCGGCACCGTGATCGTGGTGCAGCCCGGCGAGCGGGTGCCCATTGACGGTGTGATCGTAGAGGGCACCTCTGCCCTGAACACCGCCGCCCTGACCGGTGAGAGCCTGCCCCGCGACGTCCAGACCGGAGACGAGGTCATCAGCGGCTGCGTGAACATGACCGGCCTGCTGAAAGTCAGGACCACCAAGGAATTCGGCGAGTCCACCGTCTCGAAAATTCTCGATCTGGTGGAAAATTCCAGCATGAAGAAGGCCCGCGCCGAAAACTTCATCACCCGCTTTGCCCGGGTATACACCCCGGCTGTCTGCTACGGTGCGCTGGCGCTGGCCTTCCTGCCGCCCATCGTGCTGCTGCTGATGGGCCAGCCTGCCCGCTTTGGGGACTGGATCTACCGCGCTTTGACCTTCCTGGTCATCAGCTGCCCCTGCGCACTGGTCATCAGCATTCCGCTGAGCTTCTTCGGCGGCATCGGCGGTGCTTCCGCCTGCGGTATCCTGGTCAAGGGCTCCACCTATCTGGAGGAGCTGGCCCGCACCGGCATCGTGGTGTTTGATAAGACCGGCACCCTGACCCAGGGCACCTTCAAGGTCACCGGCGTCCACCCGGCCGACGGCATCACCGACGAACAGCTGGTGGAGGCCGCCGCCCTGGCCGAGAGCTGGTCCAAGCACCCCATCTCCCTGAGCATCAAGGCCGCCTATGGCAAGGAGATCGACACCTCCCGCGTCACCGACGTGGAGGAACTTGGCGGCCACGGCGTGACCGCCAAGGTGGACGGCAAGCCCGTTGCCGCCGGCAACGCCCGTCTGATGGAGCGGCTGGGCCTTTCTGCCCCCGCCGTGAGCGAGACCGGCACCATCGTGCACATTGCCATTGACAACACCTACGCCGGTTACCTGCTCATTGCCGATGTGGTCAAGCCCCACAGTGCCAAGGCCATCCGCAGCCTGAAGGCCGCCGGTGTGCGCAAGACCGTGATGCTGACCGGTGATGCCGAGCCGGTAGCCAGGGCTGTTGCAAACGAACTGGGCCTGGACGAGTACCATGCAGGCCTGCTGCCCGGCGACAAGGTGGACCAGATTGAGAAGCTGATCGCCGAAAAGAAGCCCAAGGAAAACCTCGCCTTCGTGGGCGACGGCATCAACGACGCCCCGGTGCTGTCCCGCGCCGATGTGGGCATCGCCATGGGTGCCCTGGGTTCCGACGCCGCCATCGAAGCCGCCGACGTGGTGCTGATGGATGACGACCCGGCCAAGATCGCACTGGCCATGCGCATCGCCCGCCGCACGCTGCGCATCGTGTACGAGAACATCGTGTTCGCACTGGCCATCAAGTTCGCCTGCCTGGTGCTGGGCGCTCTGGGCCTGGCCTCCATGTGGACGGCCATCTTCGCCGACGTGGGCGTCATGGTGCTGGCCGTGCTCAACGCCACCCGTGCCCTGTACACCAAGGACCTCGTCAAGAAGAACGAACAGTAAACATTTTGCGTAAAAAGCAGCGCCTTCCAAAAAGGGAAGCGCTGCTTTTCTGTTTTTCCTTGTCTGGCGGGATGGGCGTGGCAAATTCGTTTGTCAGCCCATATCGGCGGCAAGAGCCTGGTCGATGAGCTTTTGCAGCGTCTCCGCCTGCTTCTTTTCCGTGATGGCGCCTACGATGGGGTCACCCACGATATTGCCGTTGCGGTCAACCACATAGGTGGTGGGGTAGGCAAAAATGTTTGCAGTGAACTTTCCCGCCTCGCTGTCGGAAGCGAAATACACATTCTGGTAGGTCGCGCCCTTCTTGGCCAGTACATCTTTTGCTTCGGAAATTGCCGCTTCATCGCCATCCAATGTGAAGGTATTGACACCGATGAGTGCGCCGCCTTTCTTCGCAAGCTCCTTGTTCAGTGCGTCCAGCTCGGAAAGCTCGCCCACGCAGGGATTGCAGGTGGTGAACCAGAAATTCACCACAGTGACGGCGTTGCCGGAGAACAGCTCGTCGCTCTTCAACGTGTTGCCGTCCAGGTCTTTCCCCTCAAAGGCGGGGAACTTCTGCACACTGCCGTCGTCGGGAGGGCTGCTCGTGTCGCTGCCCGCAGGCATGCTCATATCGCTGTCCATGGATTTCTGCATGATCTCGGGATACTTCTCTTCCAACCCGGTCAGCTTGTTTTCAATATTGCTGATCTCCGTGGCTGACTCCTTCAGCCACTCATACTCCTTGTCGGTGAACTGCTCTTTAGCGGCCTCGACGGTATCCAGCAGGAAGTCGCCGTAGTTTTTGCCGTCCTCCTGCATGGTCATGCCCTTATCGGCCGCCATGAACACCTTCTCCCAGAGTTCGGCATTTTCCGACAGGAGCGCGTTTTCCCGCTCCAGCAGCTCCTTGTGCAGGGCGAGCGCCTCCTCGGCGGTTTTCGGCTCGTCGGTCATGGCAGAGCCGTTGCTGCTCATATCGCCCATCTTGTCATTGTTCTTCGTGCCGCAGGCCGCCAGGGCCAGCACCATCAGCACAGCAAACGCCAGTGCAAAAATTCTCTTCATGTTCATTTTGACTTCTCCATCGTTGTTTTCTTTGGGGTTTCTTTCCCACTGCCGAAGCCGTAGCGAAAGCGCACGGCGTTCGTCGGACAGGCGCGGACGCACATCCCGCAGCGGATGCACTCGGTGTGGTTGGGCGTTTTCGTCACATCCACATCCATCTTGCAGGCTCTGGCACATTTCCCACAGGAGATGCACTTGCTCTTGTCCACCTTCATCTGGAAGAGGGATACCCGGTTGAACAGCGCATAGAACGCGCCCAGTGGGCAGATCCACTTGCAGAAGGGACGGTAGAACAGTACGCTCAGCACGATCACCGACAGAAGGATGCTGAATTTCCATGTAAACAGCCTGCCCAGCGCCGCCCGGATGCCGGAATTGGCAAGGGACAGCGGGATGGCTCCCTC
>CABQHF010000082.1 GCA_902463905.1 uncultured Faecalibacterium sp.
CGGTCAGCTACCCGTTCCTGGCGCTGTACAACGCGGGCGCGGCACTGTTCCGCAGTATGGGCAATTCCCGGATCTCGATGCAGATCAGCGTGTTGATGAACATCATCAACATCGTAGGCAATGCCGTGTGCATCTTCGGCCTGAAAATGGGCGTGGACGGCGTGGCATGGCCCAGTGTGGTGTCCCGTGTGGTGGCGGCGGCCCTCATCCTGGGCAAGTGCTACCAGAAAGGCCATGCACTGCAGGTGCCCAAGACCGTACATCTGGACGGCCGTATGGCACGGCGCATCCTGGGCATCGGCATCCCGTCGGCCTTTGAGAACAGCCTGTTCGAGGCCGGGCGCATCCTGGTAGTGAGCATGATCTCCACCTTCGGCACCGTGCAGATCGCCGCCAATGCGGTGGCCAACAATCTGGACGGCATGGGCGTCATCCCCGGCAAGGCCCTGAGCCTTGCCATGATCACGGTGGTGGGCCAGTGCGTCGGTGCGCGGGACTACGAGCAGGCCGTGCACTACACCCGCAAGCTCACCCTATGGGCCTATGCCACCATGGGCCTGTTCAACGGAGCCATCCTGCTGTTCCTGCGGCCGCTGGTGGGCATCTATGAGCTGTCAGGTGCCACCATGGAGCTGGCCGTCAAGCTGGTGACCATCCACGCAGGATGCGCCATCTTCCTGTGGCCGCTGTCCTTTGTGCTGCCAAACGCCCTGCGCGCCGCCAACGACGTGAAATTCACCATGGTCGTTTCCATCCTCAGCATGGCCTTCTGGCGGCTGGGCTTCAGCTACCTGCTGTGCGTCCGGCTGAGCTGGGGTGCCATAGGCGTGTGGATCGCCATGGTCATCGACTGGATCTGCCGCGTGACCTGCTTTGTGCTCCGCTTCCGCAGCGGGGTATGGAAAACCAAGTACCACGCATAAAACAAAAGGGAGGACCCACCCATGAAACTCATCAGCTGGAACGTGAACGGCCTGCGGGCCTGCCTGACCCACGGCTTTGCCGACAGCTTTGCGGCACTGGACGCCGATATCTTCTCGGTGCAGGAGACCAAGATGCAGCCCGGTCAGGCGGATTTTGCCCCGGAGGGCTACACAGAATATACATACTCGGCCGAGAAAAAGGGCTACTCCGGCACGGCCTGCTGGTGCAGGCAGGTGCCGCTGGCCGTGACCACCGGCATCGGGCTGGAGGAGCACGACCACGAGGGCCGGGTGCTCACGCTGGAATATCCGACGTTCTATCTCGTAAACTGCTACACCCCCAACAGCCAGGACGGGCTGAAGCGGCTGGACTACCGCATGACCTGGGAGGACGCTTTCCGCGCCTACCTGATGGGTCTGGACGCGAAAAAGCCGGTGATCCTGTGCGGCGACCTGAACGTGGCACACACCGAGATGGATATCAAGAACGCAAAGACCAACCGCATGAACGCAGGCTTTACCGACCAGGAGCGGGCCAAGATGACTGAGCTGCTGGCGGCCGGGTTTGCCGACAGCTTCCGGGTGGTGCACCCGGATGAGGTGAAGTACAGCTGGTGGAGCTACCGTTTCCATGCCCGCGAAAAGAATGCAGGCTGGCGCATCGACTACTTTATCGTCTCGCAGCGCATCGCAGATAAGATCCGCGCCGCCGAGATCCACAACGAGGTGTTCGGCTCGGACCACTGCCCGGTGGAGCTGGACATTGACCTGTAAAGGAGAAGCTATGCTCAAGAATTATCTGCTGGTGTTTTTCATCTCCATGGTGCCCATCGTGGAGCTGCGCGGAGCCATTCCCATTGGGCTGGGTCTGGGGCTTCCGGCACTGCCCACCTACTTTTTGTGCGTGCTGGGCAACATGCTCCCGGTGCCCTTCATCTACCTGTTTGCCCGGAAGTTTTTGATCTGGGGCTACCACAAACCCCTCATCGGGGGCTTCTGCCGCTTCTGCATCAACAAGGGCGAAAAAGGCGGCCGTGCACTGGAAGCCAAGGCGGGCCGCGGCCTGGTTTTGGCCCTGCTGCTGTTCGTGGGCATCCCGCTGCCGGGCACTGGTGCCTGGACCGGCACGCTGGCCGGTTCCATCCTGGATATGAAGTTCAAGGATGTGCTCATTGCCTGCATGGGCGGCGTATTACTGGCCGGTATCATCATGGGTCTGGCCAGTGCGGGCCTGCTGGGAGCCCTGAGCGGTCTGTTTGCCGTGGGCTGATGGCCCAAACCTTTGGCCGCTTTGTCGTGGAAATTGCCCATAGCATTTCTGCCCCGAGTGTGCTAGAATGAACAGGATATGTTTGAATACAGCGGTCTGCGTGCAGCAGCCCGCCCGGAAAGGAAACGATGATCATGGATCAGGGACTGAATCAGAAGATCGACGCGTACATCGCGGAAAACAAGGAGCAGCTGCTGCAGGACATTGCCGCGCTGGTGGCCATTGACAGCGTGGAGGGCACCCCGGAAGAGGGCGCACCCTTCGGCAAGGGCCCCCGTGCCGCACTGGACAAGACGCTGGAGCTGGCAGCCGGCATGGGCCTTGCCACCCGCAACTGCGAGAACTACATGGGCTACGCAGAGCTGGCCGGTGCCGATCCGGAAAAGTATCTGGCCACCATCTGCCATGTGGACGTGGTGCCGGTGGGCAACGGCTGGACGGCCGACCCCTTCAAGATGCGCATCCAGGACGGCTGGCTGCTGGGCCGCGGCGTCTCGGACGACAAGGGCCCTATGGTGGTTGCCCTGTACGCCCTCAAGTTCCTCAAGGAGCAGGGCTATGAGCTGCGCTACCCCATCCGTGCCCTCATCGGTGACAACGAAGAGACCCACATGCAGGACGTGGAGTACTACCTGAAGAATTACCCGGCTCCGGTGTTCTGCTTTACCCCGGATGCCGAGTTCCCGGTGTGCAACGGCGAGAAGGGCCACTTCGGCGCCAAGATCGTCAGCCCGGTGTGCAATGGCGTGATCTGTGATTTTGAGGGCGGTGTGGCCAACAATGCCGTGCCGGACCGTGCCAGCGCTCTGCTGCACACCGACATCACCAAACTGAAGAACGCCCCCAACATCACGCTGGAGCCCGCCGGGGAAGGCTGCGTGCGGGTGCGCGGCTGGGGCAAGGCCGGCCATGCTGCCATGCCGGAAGGCACCGTGAATGCCATTGGTCTGGTGGTGAACTACCTGCTGGACAATGGCCTGTGCAACGACGCAGAGCGCGCCTATCTGGAAGCCCTGCGCAAGCTGCACGCTTCCACCGCCGGTACCGGCCTTGGCATCGACTGCGCCGACGGCCCCTTCGGCCCGCTGACCATCATCGGCGGCCGCATCTATATGGAGGAGGGCCGTCTGGTGCAGACCATCGACAGCCGCTTCCCCACCTGCACCGACGGCGACAAGCTCGCCGCACAGGTCACCGCAGCTCTGGGCAGCGGTGCACAGCTGCAGGATGTGGACGCTGCCGAGCCCTTCTACATCGAGGCCGACAGCCCCGCCATCCAGGCCTGTATCAACACCTACAACGAGGTGACCGGCGAGAACGCCAAGCCCTTTACCATGGGCGGCGGCACCTATGCCCGCCACTTCCCCTATGCGGTCAGCTTTGGCCCCGAGCATGTGGACCTGCCCCTGCCGGAGTTCGGCGGCCCGATGCACGGTGCCAATGAGGCAGCGCCCATCGACAAGCTGCTGGAGGCCGTGAAGATCTACATCCTGGCGCTGCTGCGTCTGGAAGAGATCGACTTCTGAGGAAAAGCCAATGAAGATCCTGGTCATTGACGGGCAGGGCGGCGGCCTGGGCAAACAGCTGGTAGCGGCCCTGAGCGCCCGGTGCCCCCAGGCCCAGCTCACAGCCGTGGGCACCAACAGTCTGGCCGCCAGTGCCATGCGCAAGGCAGGCGCGGTGCGTACCGCCACCGGCGAGAACGCGGTGGTGGTCAACTGCCGCCACGCGGATATCATCGTGGGGCCCATCGGCATCGTGATCGCGGATGCCCTGCTGGGCGAGATCACCCCCGCCATGGCCGCTGCGGTGTGCCAATGCGGGGCCAAGCGGGTGCTGATCCCGGTGAACCACTGCGACAACTACATCGTCGGCGTGCCGGAACAGCCCATCGGCGATCTGGTGGCCGCTGCAGTGCAGAAGGTGACCGACCTCTGCGGCGGCAGTTCCTGCTGAACCTTTTTTGAAAACCTGAAACGACAGCACCCGCCGGGTGGCTTCTGCAAAACAGCAGAAGGCCCGGCGGGTGCTTTTTTGTTTGCGGTTATAGAGGAGATCAGATCAGGCCGTTTTCGGCGCAGAAATGGTAGATGCCGTCCTCGGCGCAGGAGCCACAGAGGTGGGTGGCAGCGGCCTTGAGGTCGGCAGAGCCGTTGGCCATGGCCACGCAGGTGCCTACGGCCCCGAACATCTCCAGATCGTTGTTGCCGTCGCCAAAGGCCATGGCGTCGGCTTTCGGGATGCCATAGGCCTGCAGCACGGCGGCGATGCCGTTGCCCTTGCCTCCGGCAGCGGGGATGATGTCCACGGCGCGGTCCCACCAGGCGGCGATCTTGGCTCCACGCATATCCTGCAGGATGCGGCTGTACTCGTCCTTCCGGCCGCCCATCATGATCTGGTACACGGTGCCGGAGGCAATGGTGTCAAAGTCGGGCGTTACCGGCACGGGGATCTTGGCCACGGCAAAGTAATCGTCCAGATCCTGCTCGTTGCCGTTGGCGGCAAGGGTGCTCTCGGTGGCCACGCACAGGGGGCGGCCCAGGGCGGCGGCGTTCCGGCGCAGCGTGCGCACATCCTCTGCCGGGATGGGGCTGGCAAACAGCACCCGGTTCTTATCGTAGCAGTAGGCACCGTTGAAGGTGACCAGTACGTCAAACTGCACACCGGGGAAATCCCACAGCGGGATCGTGATGGGGGAGCGCCCGGTGGCGATGGCCAGCCGGATGCCGTTTGCCTGCAGCCGGTGCAGGGTGTCCAGCATGAGGGGCGTCACCTGCTTTTTCTCCATGTCGATGAGGGTGCCGTCAATGTCGAAGAAGATGATCTGAGGCTTGTGCATCGCAAAGCTCCTTTCAGGTTTGTGCGGGAGCGGCAGGCTGTGCGGCGCTTTCCCGCACCAGCCCGATGAACCCCTTCATCTGAGGGGTTAGCCATTTGTCCCGGTGGTAGAACAGCTGTCGGTGCATCTCCACCCGGCAGTCCGGTACGTTCAGCCGGGCAAGCGTCCCGGCGGCCAGCGCCGGGCGCACGATATACTCCGGCAAAAAGGAAAGGCCCATGCCCCGCTCCACCATCTGGCACAGCAGTGCGGCGCTGCCCAGCTCCAGATAGGGCTGCAGCTGTAGGCCGTGAGCGGCCAGGCACTGATCCAGTGCGTCGCGGTAGCTCATGCCCCGCTCGGTGAGCAGGAATTCCTGCTGCACCAGCTCTTCCAACGACACGGTGTCCCGGGCGGCCAGCGGGTGGGCGGCCGGGGCGATGAAGCACACCGGCTCCGGTACATCCACGGCCCGCACCACCGTGGGCTGCAGCAGGGGCTGATCCAGCGTGTAGGCCAGATCCACCTGATTGGTGGTCAGCATCTGCAGCATCCCATCGTCGGTGGCGGTGCAGAGCACCAGTTCCACCTGCGGGAACTGCGCGTGGTAGCGCCGGAGCAGATCCGGCAGGAAGGCGCTGCATACCGAGTCAGCCAGTGCGATGCGCAGCCGCCCGCTGATCTGCTGGGGCAGCTGCAGGGCGGCCTGCGCCTGCTCCACGGTGGCCAGCAGAGTGCGGGCGTAGCCCAGAAAGGTCTCACCGGCACCGGTCAGGCGCACGGTCTTGCCCACCCGGTCGAACAGGGGGGCACCCAGTTCGGCCTCCAGCTGGGCGATCTGGGAGGACACTGCCGACTGGGAGTAGCCCAGCTGCCGCGCCGTGCGCGAAAAGCTGTGCAGTTCAGCAATGTGCAAAAAGGTGTTGATGTTCCGCAATTCCATGGCAGGCTCCTCAGCGGCGGGTGATGTCCCGCACGGTCAGTACGGGGTCGTCTACAGTAAAGTGCACTTCCAGCCCGCCGAACTCCATGCCGTACACCCGCGCAGGGTCGTGCTGGTAGGAGGGGCGGGGGTCGTTGGCCAGCACCCCGCGCAGCGCGTCGCGGTCGGTCTCCGGTACCACGGCCCAGAGGGCTTCGGGGCAGGCCACTTTCAGCATATGGCGCTGGGTCTGGCCGGTAAAGCCCTCGGCGGCGTCCGGGTGGCAGTCGGCGTAGGGAATATAGGGCTTGATGTCATAGATGGGGGTGCCGTCCATCAGGTCGGCACCGCGCACCAGCAGCACAGGCCCCGCCTCCGGGCGCATCTCGATGCCCTCCAGCTTCACGCTGGAAAGGCCCAGCGGGTTCGGCCGGAAGGGCGACCGGGTGGCGAACACACCCATGCGGGTGTTGCCGCCCAGGCGCGGCGGCCGCACGGTGGGGGACCAGCTGTCCCGCACCGCGCCGGAGAACTGCCACACCAGCCAGATGTGGCTGAAATCCTCCAGCCCGCGCACGGCGTCGGCATTGCGGTATTCCGGGGTGAAGATCACCTCGCCCCGCAGGCTGTCCACCAGCCCGCTCTGCCGCGGGATGCCGAACTTGGTGGGGAAGGCGGTGTGGATATGGGCAATGACCTTCAGGGTCATCTCTTCGGGTGCTGTGGGCATAGAACGCTCCTTGTTCAGTAGATTTTTTCAATAACGGTCTCCGGCGGGATGCCGTACCGGGTGCGGAAGGCCTCCAGCTCCTGCGGGGTGCGGATGAGCTGGATGTCCTCAAAATGGCCGTCGGCGTGCACGAAACCGGCCACCTGTTCCCCGGTGCAGATGCTGCACCGCAGTGCGGGCCGCTGCACGGCGGGGTCGTAGGAAACAGACGCTTTCTTTTTGAAAAAGAACATGGCTGATTCTCCTTATTATAAGCCGCGGCAGAAACCCACGGCCTTGCCCTCGATCTGGATCTCCTCCAGCTGGGAGCCGGTGTAGACCATGGGCGGGCAGACGGCGGCGTTGTCGGCCAGCAGCATCACGGTATCGCCCTGCCGGTGGAAGTGCTTGAGGGTGGCCTCTTCGCCGATGCGCACGGCGGCGATCTCGCCCTGCTCCACCTCCGGCTGGCTGCGGATGCAGACGATGTCGCCATCGCAGATGGTGGGGGCCATACTGTCGCCGTGGCAGGTCAGTGCAAAATCGGCGTGCCACGCCGCCGGAACACCGATGTACTGTTCGATGTTCTGTTCGGCGGTGATGGGGGTGCCGCAGGCGATGGAGCCCACCAGTGGCACCATGGCCATGGCAGGCAACGGTTCAAAGCCCGGCGGCGGGCAGGGGGCATCCAGCCCAAGCAGGTAGGCCGGGGTGGTCTCCAACGCCTGCGCCAGCTCTTCGAGCCTGGCCTGTGGGATGTCGTTGACCCCTTTTTCCAGCTTGGTGATGGAGGATTTGGAGCGGTAGCCCATGCGCTGGGCAAGCTGCTCCTGCGAGAGGCCCAGCGCTTCGCGCCGCAGGCGGACGCGGGTGGAAAGTTCGGACATAACTGCCTCCGTTCAAAACGAATGGTTGTTCCTTGCAAAGGAAGCTCCTGCGGGCAGTATACCAGAAAAGTGGGCGAAAATCAACTTTTTTCGGGTGATTTTCTAAAATTGGTTGACAGACAATCAACTTGCGAATATAATACAACCAAAGATTGTCAGGCTTGAGAAAAGAAACGAAAAAGGAGCGGAGAAAATGGCCAATACCAGACTGATCGAGGAATACATCCGTGACAGCGGCTACAAGCTGCGGCATGTGGCCCGCGCGCTGAACATCAGCAGCAACGCGCTGCACAGCAAGCTGCAGGGGCAGACCCAGTTCAAACTCAGCGAAGCCGAAGCGCTGTCCGCGATGCTGGGGCTGTCGATGTCGGAGCGGGATGCCTGCTTTTTTGACACCCAGAACCGCTATGAGCGCAGCCTGATCGCTGCAGAAAGGAGGAAGCCGAAATGACAAAGGAACAGCGTGCCGCCACCCGCAGTGCGCTGCTGGCCTACGGCCGGCGGCAGTGGGCACGGTCGCCGGTGAACCGCCGGTGGGAAAAGGCCATCGAGGACAGTATGGCCTATTACAAGGAGGCGGACCCCATCCGGGCCGACCTGCTGCAGCTGCGCTATCTGCAGCACCGCAAGGAGGCTGACGTGCTGGAGCAGCTGCACATCGGCCGCACGACCTACCAGAAGGCCGAGTTGGACCTGCTGAGCACCATTGCAGTGTATGCGGCCCAGAACGGGGCCTTCCAGTAAAAAACACCCCCGGCCTGCCCTGTAGAGGGAGCAGACCGGGGGTGCTGTGTGTCACGGCTCTTTCTTTTTGGACCCGGGGTTTTCGCAGCGGCTGTGGCAGGATGCACAGTTGCCGCCGCAGCCTTCACCCTTCCATCCACCATTCTTGGAGATCCACACAACGGCCAGTGCAAACAGGATAGCCAGCACCAGCAGAGTGATAATTCCACGCAGCGTCAACATTTTAAAAACCTCTTTTCCTGCGGAACGTTCCTGCCCACAGTATACACGATTTTGCCCCGGAGTGCAACCGGGAAGCCTCTTCGAAAAAAATTGATTTTTTTTTGAAAATAGGGCTTGCATTTCGGCACCTGCCGTGCTATAATAATCACGTTCCAGTTCGGAGCGCCAAGCAAAAGAACAGAATATGGAGGATTAGCTCAGCTGGTTAGAGCACCTGCATCACACGCAGGGGGTCTGGGGTTCGAGTCCCTAATTCTCCACCAAACGTAAGGCCGTTTACCTGAAAAGGTAAGCGGCTTTTTCTTGTATC
>CABQHF010000083.1 GCA_902463905.1 uncultured Faecalibacterium sp.
TCATCAATGTGGTGCTGAACCTTGTGTTCGTCATCGGCTTTTCCATGAGCGTGGCAGGCGTGGCGCTGGCTACCATCATCAGTCAGACCGTTTCCGCCTGCATGGTGACGCGGATGCTGATGAAGGAGGAGGGCGCGCTGCATTTGGATCTGCATCATCTGGGCTTCCACATGGGTGCCCTGAAGCAGATTTTGCTCATCGGCCTGCCTGCCGGTCTGCAGAGCACCGTGTTCAGCCTGTCCAACGTGGTCATCCAGTCGGCCATCAACTCCTTCGGCTCCACGGTGGTGGCAGGCAGTTCGGCCTCCGCCAATCTGGAGGGCTTCGTCTATACCGCCATGAACGCCTTTGCGCAGGCAGCGGTGACCTTTACCAGCCAGAACATGGGCGCACGCAAGTACCAGAACCTGAACCGCGTTGTCCTCAACTGCCTGCTGTGCGCCATCGTCACCGGCGTGGTGCTGGGCGGCGGTGCAGTGCTGGCAGGCAACCAGCTGCTGCACTTCTACTCCTCGGATGCGGCGGTCATTGCCGCCGGATATGAGCGCCTGCGGGTGATCTGCGGCACCTACCTGCTGTGTGGCATTATGGACACGCTGGCCAGCAGCCTGCGCGGCCTTGGCTACAGCGTGCTGCCCATGGTGGTGAGCCTTGTGGGCAGCTGCCTGCTGCGTCTGGTGTGGATCGCCACCATCTTCCAGCTGAACCGCACCCCGTTCATGCTGTACATCAGCTACCCCATCAGCTGGGTTCTGACCGCCTCGGTGCATCTGATCTGCCTGCTGGTGGTACGGCGCAAGCTGCAGAAAAAGGGGCAGAACCTGCAGGCTGCATAATACTCCCTCCGTCATCGCTGTGCGATGCCAGCTCCCTCAGAGAGGGAGCCTTATCTCGCGGCGGTCAGCTTCCAGCCCGCACCGACCGCATTGTATACCACAAAGAGCTGCTGCATTTCATCGTGCAGCAGCTCTTTTCTTTTTACAGCTCCTTTGCCAGCAGGTAGCGGTCGAACCCACCGTACATTTCGCGGCGGGCACGGATGGTGAACCCGCAGGCCAGGGCGTTGCTCAGACTGTAGGGGTTGGCCGGACTGACCGTGGCTCCCAGGTGGGTGATGCCCTGCGGCAGCAGCGGAATGGCGGCTTCCAGCATTTTGCGCTGCAGGCCGTTGCCCCGCCAGTCCGGGTGCACCACAGCGCTGTCGGCGTTGGCCCAGTGGGGCCACTCGGCCTGCGGCACGCCCAGAAAGGCCGCGTAGTTGCCCGGCTGCTGCCCGCAGTAGTGCAGCGTGAGATAGGCTCCCAACCGGCTGCCCTGCCACGCCCCGATGCACAGGCTGTTTGTGATATGATCCGTGATGTTCTCCAGCGTGTCGGTGACGAACCACTCCGGGTGCGGCATGGCGGCGTGCACCTCATTTTGCAGCGCGTACACCGCCGGAGCCTCCTCCGGCGTGCAGCGCCGCAGAGTGACCGGCTGCTGTGTCGGCCGGCCGCAGACTTTGTGCAGAATAAGTTTCATGGTTGCAATGCCCTCCAAAATAAAATCGTACTTTTCCTTCGTTTCCAGTATAAATGCCGCTTTTCTAAATGTCAATTTATGTTATAATAAGAATAAAGGGCTTTGGGGCCGGTGCGGCCTGCAGGGTCTTTTGAAGTCCCGGCGGCCTGCCCGCCTGTGAACGGAGGAACCGAAATGAAGGAATCTACTCTTGCCGCTTCCAGCCGACTGGGCGGTGCTGTGATCAGCGACCGCGTCGTCGCCAGCCTGCTGGACGAATTGCGCACCGGGCGCTATGCCCAGGCAGACCGTCTGCCTGCGGAGGTGGATCTTGCCGCCGAGCTGGGGGTAAGCCGCACCGTGATCCGGGATGCGCTGAGTGAAATGGAGCGTGCAGGCTATGTAGAGCGGGTGCGCGGTATCGGCACGGTGGTGAACCGCTCGGTGCTGGGCCTGCGCAGCCGTCTGGACCAGAAGCTGGAATATTACCCGCTGATCCGCAGCTTTGGCAGCTACCCCCATGCCGACGGCATTCAGGTGTTTCCCATCCGGGCGGGGGATGAGCTGTCCCATAATCTGGACATCGAACCCGGCGACGAGGTGATCTGCATCAAAAAGCGCATCCTTGCCGACACCACCCCGGTGATCTACTCCATCGACTATCTGCCGCGCAGCCTGTTCGGCAACCGGGACTACACCCGCATCGACCTGACCGGCGGTGTGTTCGATATTCTGGAGCGGGAGTGCCACCAGCAGATTTCCTCGAACGTGGCCCACCTGAAAGCCAGCTGCGGCGATGAGTCCATCCGTGCAGCCATGCGGCTTGCCCCCGGCGAGGCCATGTTGCTGCTGGACGAAGTGTGTTTCAATCGTTTGTGCCGCCCGGTGATGCGTTCGCTGAGCTACTACACAAACTTCTTTGATTTTTCCATTTTACGCAAACTGCTTTAAACCGCTTTGATGTAACGGAGGTAACGTAACCATGCGTCATCTGATCGACCCGTTGGATTTCACCCAGCAGGAAATCACCACCCTGCTCGACCTTGCCGACCGCATCCACGACGATCCGGCCGCCTATCAGGATGTGGCCACCCACAAAAAACTGGCCACCCTGTTCTATGAGCCGTCCACCCGCACCCGCCTTTCGTTTGAGGCCGCCATGCTGAACCTGGGCGGCCATGTGCTGGGCTTTCCCAGTGAGAATGTGTCCAGCGCCAGCAAAGGCGAGAGCGTGGCCGACACCATCCGTGTGGTGTCCTGCTATGCCGACATCGTGGCTATGCGCCACCCCAAGGAGGGCGCACCGCTGCGTGCTTCCCGCTACTCCCGCATCCCGGTGATCAACGCCGGTGACGGCGGCCACCAGCATCCCACCCAGACCCTGACCGACCTGATGACCATCCGCCGCCGCAAGGGCCGGCTGGACGACCTGACCATCGGCCTGTGCGGAGACCTGAAGTTCGGCCGCACTGTGCACTCCCTGATCAAGACCATGGCCCGCTGCAAGAACGTCCGCTTTGTGCTCATCAGCCCGGAAGAGCTGCGGGTGCCGGATTACATCATCAACGATGTGCTGGAAGCCAACGGCATCGAGTACAAGGAGACCCGCAGCCTGGAAGAGGTCATGCCGGAGCTGGATATCCTGTACATGACCCGTGTGCAGAAGGAGCGCTTCTTCAACGAGGAAGATTACATCCGCCTGAAGAACAGCTATATCCTGACCAAGGAAAAGATGGGGCTGGCAAAGCCGGACATGGCCGTGCTGCATCCCCTGCCCCGCGTGAACGAGATTGCACTGGATGTGGACGACGACCCCCGTGCCGCTTACTTTGAGCAGGTGCAGAACGGCGTCTACGTCCGTATGGCACTGATCATGACCCTGCTGGGCCTGCACGACCCCAAGGCAAAGGAGGAAAACTGATATGCTGAACATTGACGAAATCCAGAACGGCCTTGTGATCGACCACATCAAGGCAGGCACCGCCATCGGCCTGATGGACCTGCTGGGCATCAAGGCCAACCGCACCGCCAGCGTGGCTCTGATCCAGAACGCACGCAGCCGCAAGTCCGCTTCCGGCCGCAAGGACATCATCAAGGTGGAGGGCGACGCCTCCTGGCTGAACCTGGACGTGCTGGCCTACCTTGACCCGGACATCAGCGTGACCGTCATCGAGAACGGCAAGCCTGTGCGCAAGGAAAGACCGAAGCCTCCCAAGCGTCTGGTGAACATCGTGCGCTGCCGCAACCCCCGCTGCATCTCCTCCATTGAGGAAGAGTGCGACCAGATCTTTGAGTTGAGCTCCAACGGCAAGTACCGCTGCCTCTACTGTGAGCAGGAACTGCAGGTCAAGCCCGAATAACACGGCGCAGCACCTCAACAGACAACAAATAAAAAGAGCAGGCGGCTTCCCGCACCGGAAATACCCGGAGGGAAGCCGCCTGTTTTGTTCTGAATGGTCTGACGAGATAACCCCGGCACGCACCACACAACGTGCGGCATTTGCCTTGAGCTTATATCATGCAATTCCCCAAATGAACTGCCGGAGCAGCCTCGCCAGACATTTACTGCCCGGTACACGCCACCGGGACAGCCCGCAAAAGCAAAGGTTCCACAGCTGCATACACGCACCACAGCCTGACGCCACAATGCTGCAGAATCCGGGAAAGACCCGGCCGCAACCTCTGCCTGCATTGCCTTGCATTCCTTTACTGGGTTCAGTATAGCAGGGGTGCACTATTGTTGCGGGGAAAATGTCATATTCTGCATCTATAAATGTCACAAACTGCGGGTGGGCACTGCACAGGTAAAGCGGAACCAGCGTTCCCGGCAGCTGAGGGCATACTCGCAGTGGCAGCGGTCCAGCACATCCTTCACATTGGCAAGGCCCATGCCGTGACCCGGCTCCTGTTTGGTGGAACGCGGCAGTTCCCCGTCCACCAGTTCGATGTCTTTCAGCACTCGGTTACGCATGGAGATGAGGTATTCTTCCTCAGTCTTGCGTGCCCGCAGATACACCTCCGGCGGGGCCGCCTCTGCCGCTGCCCGGATGGCGTTGTCCAGCAAATTGGAGATGACGATGACCAGATCTGTGCTCCGTAAGGGCAGATCCTTCAGGTCGCACAGGTCAAAATACACTGCCACGCCCTGTCTGGCGGCCTCCTCGTACTTGCGGCTGAGCAGGGAATCCAGCAAGGGGTTATGGGTGTCCATGATGGTAGTACCGGCCGCCACCGTCTTGCTCACGCCGGAAAGATATTCCTGCGCACCGGCAAAATCTTCCTGCCGGAGCAGCGCATCCAGCGCAGCGATGTGGTTGGTGAACTCGTGGGTCAGGCGGCGCTGCGCCGTGTAAGACTCCGTCAACGCCTCGGCACGCTGCTGCTCCAGTACGGCCTGAAAGTGGGATGCCTGCCCCTGCACCACCTGATCGTTGAACATCCCCACGATGGCCATATGCACCAGCACCGCAAAGGTCATGCCTACCGTCAGCAGGATATCCAGCAGGTCGGGCACCTTGTTATTGCCGGAGATCATGATGAAGATGTTCAGCAGCACCACGACGCCCGGAAAAAAGCTCATCACCAGCGCCTGCAGTGGAGCAAGAGCACTGCGGTGGTTCCACTTGCCAAGGAAATACGCCACCAGAATGCCCACCAGCAGGTTCGAGAGCACCAGCGCCGCCAGACACGCCCTGGAGCGCCAGACCTCAGAAGGGCAGATGCCCTTGACCCAGGCATAGGCAAAACTGACCGTGTTCTCGGTGAGCAGACACATGATGCCGTTCATGATGCAGGAGATCATTTTTTCGCCCACTCTGCCGCCGAACAGCGGCGCAATGGCCATCAGATAGATGATATTGCTGACCACCGACTTTACATTGAAAAAGCCAAAGTCAAAGGTCACGGAAAGGCACAGCATCACCAGCGCCAGCAGTGCCGACAGCAGGCACGGGTGCCGGAACCGTTTGCCCCGGCCCAGAAAAGCATAATCCACCATAATGAAGGCAGCCCACTGGGCAATGCACACCAGATGCCCCAGCAGCATCCAGAGGATCTCCTTATTCATCGCCGAACTGCCCCTTCCATTCCAGATAGGCTGCGCGGATAGCCGCATACTTGCTGCGGCTGACGCTGAGCTCCACGCCGTTTTTCATCTGCACCCGGTAGTTTCTGATGGTACGCACATACTGCAGGTTGACCACATCACTGCGGCCCACCTGCAGAAAGCCGTTTTCCGCCAGGACCGGCGGCAGCTCGTTCAGCTTGCCATAAAAAGTGCAGATGGGTTCCCGTACAATGTCGCCGTATACGTTGATGACCCGGCCCTCACTCTCCAGATAATAGATCTGGTCCAGCGGGATCTCGCTGGCCTCCCGGTTGTGGTGCACGGTGAGGGTCTTGTTTCCGGTCTGTATCATGGAGGTGTAGATGTCATCCAGGCAGCCGGGAAGCTGCATGATAACATCCCGTTTGAGGATGTACCGGTAAGCGTTGACCTTGTAACCGTCCAGCGCAAAGGCCAGATAGGCCGAGACATACACCAGCCGGATCTCCGGGTTGCGGCGCTTGAGCTGGCCGCCCAGCGCGATGCCGTTGACCTCCGGCATATCCACGTCCAGAAACGCGATCTGGTACAGCTCAAGGTTCTCGATCTCCAGCACCTGCTGCGGGCTGGAGCAGACTGTGCTCTGTACCGGGATCTCGCGCGCTTCAAAATAGGTCGTCACATATTCAGCCACCTGCGCACTGAAGGCAGCATCGTCGTCGCAGACCAGAATGTGCATGATCAAACCTCCCCTGTTATCCAACAAAGGCCCCTCTGTTTCAGAGGAGCCTTTGGCTCAGCCCTCCCGGCCGGTCAGAACCCGCCGGAAAGACTTGTTTTGCTTATGCAAAGAATTTGTCGTAGATGCCAAAGGCAAAGATGAACAGCACGATGACCGGCAGAACGTAGGTCAGGTAGCCGCGCATCCAGTTGTGCATCTTGAGGCCCTTGCCGATGTTGACTTCCTTTTTGTAGTTGTCCCAGCCCCAGCCGTACTTGGTGACGCAGAACAGCAGGTACACCAGACTGCCCAGCGGCAGGAACAGATTGCTGACCAGGAAGTCCTCAAAGTCCAGCACGGCACCGCCGAACACGGCAAAGCCGTCCCAGGCCCAGAGGTTATAGCCCAGCACACAGGGCATGGACAGCGCAATGATGAGCACCAAATTCACCAGACTGGACTTCCTGCGGCTGCAGCCGGTGAGCTCCATGCCGCAGCAGATGATATTCTCGAACACGGCCAGCACCGTGGACAGGGCCGCAAAGGCCATGAACAGGAAGAACAGGGTGCCCCACAGACGCCCCAGCGCCATGTTGGCAAAGATGTTGGGCAGAGTGATGAAAATCAGGCTGGGGCCGCTGGTCTGGTCCACACCATAGGTGAAGCAGGCCGGGAAGATGATCAGACCAGCGGTGATGGCCACAAAGGTGTCCAGCACCACGATGCGGACCGACTCGCCCAGCAGGGAGTGCTCCTTACCGATGTAACTGCCGAAGATGGCCATGGCACCGATGCCAAGGCTCAGGGTGAAGAAGGCCTGGTTCATGGCCGACACCAGTGTGTTGACCACGCCCACCTCCTGCATACGGGCAAAATCGGGCACCAGATAGAACTCGAGGCCCTCTTTTGCGCCGGGCATGAACAGGCTGTTGACCGCCAGCACCACCATGATGGCCAGCAGAGCGATCATCATGACCTTGGTCACCCGCTCCAGACCGTTCTGCAGGCCCTTGGCGCACACCAGAATGCCCAGCACCACCACGAACACCATCCAGAAGGTCATCACGCCGGGGCTGGCCAGCATCTCGGTGAACTTACCGGCTACCTGCTCGGCGTTCAGACCGGACAGCTGACCGATGGCGGTCATGTAGAAATAGTGCAGCATCCAGCCGGCCACCGTGGTGTAGAACATCATCAGCAGATAGCAACCGATCAGGGTGAGATAGCCGTGGATGTGCCATTTCTGGCCCGGCTTTTCCAGTGCCTGATAGGCCCGCACCGGGCTCTTGCGGGAGGCGCGACCCACCGCAAACTCCATGGTCATGATGGGCAGGCCCAGGATGACCAGGAACACCAGATAAAACAGCACGAATGCGCCGCCGCCGCCCTGACCGGCAATATAGGGGAACTTCCACACGTTGCCGATGCCGATGGCACAGCCCGCGGAAAGCAGGATGAAGCCCAGGCGGGACTTCAGGGTTTCTCTTTCCATGATTCCATAAACTCCTTGTTTCCAATCTGCTCTGCAGGCCGGGCCCACCGGGCCGGGCAAAGCGTTGCTTTTGTATTATAGCACAATTTCCGTCGAAGAACAGGGTTGCTTCAGGAGGATGAACTTTTGTTGTCGAAAGCATCTCCTGTTTCCGGCAGGCACACAGTTCCCCTCCCGCAAAACCCCGGTTTCATCTTTTGACGGTGATGCGCGTGTTTTTATTGTCGCATCTTCTTGAATCAATTTTGCTCATTTTTCAAATGAAGATATGACGATTCTTCACTTGTAGGCGCTGCAGTACGTTCAACCGCAAAAAGGGACCTCCGCGCAAAATCATGCACAGGGGTCCCTTCTCCTACAAACGTGCTTACTTCCACTTTCTCGGGGCACTCTTGCCCACCGGACCACGGGGACGGCGTTCTGCTGCCTTGGACTGCAATGCTGCGCTGCGGGTCTGGGCGCGGCCCTTGGCGGCGGCCGAACGCAGGCCGTTGATCTCTGCCTTGGTCAGCTCCCGGTAGGTGCCCGGCTTGAGCATGCCCAGCTTGACCACACCTTCGGCGTTGCGCTTCAGGCGCACCACTTCCAGACCGACGGCCTCGCACATGCGGCGGATCTCGCGGTTCTTGCCCTCTTTCAGGGTCATTTCCATCACGGTGCGGCCCGGCTCATCGGTGACCACATTGATGGCACAGGGCAGGGTCTTGGTGCCGTCGTCCAGCACCACGCCGCTGCTCATCTTGATGATCTGTGCTTCGTCGGCACGGGGCTGCACGGTCACGCGGTACAGCTTGGAGATGCCGCCCGACGGATGGGTGACTGCCTGTGCAAAGGCACCGTCGTTGGTCATGAGCAGCAGACCCTCGCTGTCCTTGTCCAGGCGGCCCACCGGGTACAGGCGGGCGGGGATATCGCTCACCAGCTCCATGACCGTCTTGCGGCCCAGCTCATCGCTGGCGGTGGTGACATAGCCGCGGGGCTTGTACAGGGCCAGATAATACA
>CABQHF010000084.1 GCA_902463905.1 uncultured Faecalibacterium sp.
CTCGCCCTCTCCGTCATTGCTTGCGCAATGCCACCTCTCCCAAAGGGAGAGGCAAGAGCCTGACCGTTACGTTCTTGGCTCTCCCTTTGGGAGAGCTGGCGCGTCAGCGCCTGAGAGGGCGAGAATCTTTTACATTACAATGTGGCTCTTGCTGGTGCCGTCCAGGCGCAGCAGCTGGGCCAGATAGGCACAGGCGTGCAGGTAACCCTGGGGTCCCTGGCCGATGAAGTGTCCCTGACAGCCAAAGGACACCACGTCTATCTTGCGGAAGGGCTCCCGCTCGTCCGGGGCGGTGAGCAGCACTTCCACGGCAGGCACACCGCACAGCCGCAGCGCGTCCAGAATGGCCACGCTGGTGTGGGCGTAGCCGCCGGGGTTGAGCACGATGCCGTCCACCCGCCCGGCGGCGGCCTGAATCTCGTCGATCAGGTCGCCCTCGTGGTTGGTCTGGCACACGTCGGTCTCAATGCCCATCTGGTCGCAGCCGGACTGCACATAGTCCATCATGCCGTTGTAGTCCAGCTCACCGGGCATGCCCGGCTCCGAGTAGCGCTGCAGGTTGACGTTGGGCCCGTTAAGAATCAAAAATTTCATCCAAAGCCTCCATGGCGGCCCGCAGAGCATCCTCCAGCGTGCCGGTATTGGGCACCACCGCGTCAGCGGCGGCCCGGTACAGCGGGCGGCGCTGGGCCTCCATGGTGCGCAGCGCCTCCATGCTGGAGGAGAGCGGGCGGCTGCCGCCCACGGCCAGAGCTTCCACCGGTCGGTCGATAAACAGCACCACGCCGTTCTGGTGCAGGGCCCGCAGATTTTCGGGCCGCTTCACCACGCCGCCGCCGCAGGACAGCAGCTGGCGGTTCTCCTTGCCGAAGCGGGCGGTCTGCTCGGTCTCTTTTGCACGGAAGCCGTCCTCGCCCTCGGCGGCAAAGATGTCCGGGATGCTGCGCCCGTCGGCCTTGACGATCGCGTCGTCCAGGTCCACGAAGGTGCGGCCCAGCTGCTTTGCCAGCAGTTTGCCCAGCGTGGTCTTGCCGGAAGAAGGCATGCCGATGAGGGCAATGTTCAGCGTGTCCCGGCGCAGGGCCGCCGTGATGCGCCGGATCTCGGCGGGGGCGTCCTCGAATTTGCGGTCCAGGAAATATTCGGCCGCATACACGGCCTGTGCTACCAGCATCTCCAGACCGCCTACGGCCACCGGAACCCCGGCTTCTTCGGCCCGGAGGATGAGTTCCGTTTTGTCGGGATTGTATACCACGTCCACTACGGCTTCCAGCCCGGGCATGGCGGCCACATCCAGATTGCACACCCCCACATTGGGGTACATGCCGGCGGGGGTGGTGTTGATGACGATCTGTGCACCGCTGCGCACGGCTTCCGCATAGCTCAGCTCGCCCGTTTCCGGGTCCGGATGGCGGCTGACCGTGAGCACCTTTGCGGCACCCTTGTCCCGCGCCACGGCGCTGGTGGTGTTGTGGGTGCCGCCGGTGCCAAGGATGAGCACCGTCCGGCCTGCAAAGTCCACGCCGCGGGCGTCGCACAGGTGGGCAAAGCCGAGGTAATCGGTGTTGTACCCGTACAGCAGGCCGTTCTTGTTCACCACGGTGTTCACGGCCCCGATGGCCTTGGCCCGGGGGTCGATGTAGGAGCAGTATTCCATGACCAGTTTCTTGTAGGGGATGGTCACGTTGATGGCCCGGAACTGCCGCTTGGTCAGAAAGGCACGGGCCTCTTCCTCGGTGGGCAGGGGGCACAGGTCGTATTTGTAGCCGCAGAGCATCTCGTGGATGATCTTGGAGTAGGAGTGGCCGAGCCTTGCGCCGATGAGTCCGTATTCCATATCAGTCGTCCTCCTTGCGGAAGCTGGTGGGGTGGGTCATCCAGGCTTCGCCGTAGCGAGCCGTGAGCAGGTCGGCCACCGCCAGTGCGGCGGAGCAGGTCTGCACGATGGCGGCCCGGGGCACGATGCAGGGGTCGTGACGGCCCTGAATGGACAGCTCGGCGTTCTTTTTGGCGAGGTAATCCACGGTGTCCTGCTGCTTGTAGATGCTGGGAGTGGGCTTGACCACCGTGCGGAACACCACGGGCATGCCGTTGGCGATGCCGCCGTTGATGCCGGCATTGTGGTTGCTGGCGGTGACCACGGCCCCCTCCGGCGTCATGCGGAAGGCGTCGTTGGCCTCGGAGCCCCGCAGCCCGGCAAAGTCGAACCCGGTGCCGAACTCGATGCCCTTGACGGCGGGGATGGAGAAGGCCAGATGGGCGATCTTGCTTTCCACGCTGTCAAAGTACGGCTCACCGATCCCGGCGGGCAGGCCGAGGATGGCGGTCTCCAGCAGGCCGCCCACACTGTCGCCGTCAGCCCCAGCGGCGCGGATGGCAGCCTTCATGGGCTCCTCCACGGCGGGGTCCAGCACGGCAAAGCCTTCCGGTTTGTCGGCCAGGGCTTCCACCTGTGCGGCCAGCGCAGCGGCATCGTCCAGCGCGAAGCGGGTGTCGGAGATGCCTGCACAGGCGGCGATATGGGTGGAGATGTCGATACCGGCCCGGCTCAGCGCACCCAGCACGACGGCACCGCCGGCCACGAGGGCAGCGGTGACCCGGCCGGAAAAGTGCCCGCCGCCCCGCGCATCCTGAAACCCGTGGTACTTGGCATAGGCGGTGTAATCGGCATGGCCGGGGCGCAGCAGGTCGGCGGTCTTGGCGTAATCGGCGCTGCGGGTGTTCTGGTTTTCCACCATCAGCGCAATGGCGGTGCCGGTGGTGCAGCCGTTCACCACGCCGGACAAAAACTGCACGGCGTCTGCCTCGGTGCGGGGAGTGGACAGGCCGTCGCCCCGGGCGCGGCGTTTGTCCATGCAGGCGGCCACAAAGGCCTCATCCACCGGGACCCCGGCGGCCATGCCGTCCAGCACGGCTCCGATGGCCCGACCGTGGCTTTCGCCGAAAATGGTCAGCGAAAGGTCACTGCCAAAGGTATTTTTCATGGTGTCAGTCCTCCATGCCCAGCAGGGGACGCAGCCCCTCCACGGGGATGGTCTCGGCCCGCCAGCAGCCCAGACCCGGCACCTTGATCACCGTGATCTGGCCGCCCTGGGCCTTTTTGTCGTGCAGCATCTCGGCCAGCACTTTTTCCTTGTTGTAGGTGGTGCGCACAGGCAGGCCAAGGCGGCGGTACACCGCACGCACCCGCTTCTGCAGGGCCTTGGACTCAATCATGGGCAGCATGCCCAGCGCTACGCACTCGCCGTGGAACAGGCCCACGGTGCGGCGGCCCTTGATGCCCTTGACGGCCTCGATGCCGTGGCCGATGGTGTGGCCGAAGTTCAGCGCCTTGCGCATACCCTGCTCGGTCTCGTCCTGCTCCACGATGCCCTTCTTGAACCGCAGGCTGCGGCAGATGATCTCGCCGATCTGGGCGTCGATGTCGCCCTTCTCAAAGATGGCGAACAGCTCCGGGTCGGCCAGCAGGCTGGCCTTGACGGCTTCGGCCAGGCCGTTGATGTAGTGGCGGCGGGGCAGGGTGGACAGGGTGTCCGGGTCCACGATGACCAGTTTGGGCTGCCAGAAGGCACCCACGATGTTCTTGGTGTCGCCCAGGTCCACGGCGGTCTTGCCGCCGATGGAGGAGTCGATCATGGAAAGGGTGGTGGTGGGGCAGTTGATGAAGTCGATGCCGCGCATATAGGTGGCAGCTGCAAAACCGGCCAGGTCGCCCACCACGCCGCCGCCCACGGCCACGACCAGGTCACCCCGGCCCATGCCGAAGTCCAGCATCTGGCGCAGCACGCTTTCCAGAATTTTAAAGCTCTTGCTGGCTTCACCCTGGGGCACCGTGATGATGCGGGCGTCCTTGCACTGGTCGGCCACCATCTGGGCGTACTGGGCGGGCACGCCGCTGTCGGTGACGACGGCCACCCGGCGGTCCAGCCGGGCAAACTGGTACAGGTTTTCCAGCGAGCCGCTCTTGATGATGATGTCATAGCTGCGCTCGCCCAGATTCATGGTGAGTTTGGTTCCGATAAATTCGCTCATTTTGTATACACTCCTAACAAACGCACGGTGCGGCAGGTGCGGTCCAGCTCATGCAGCAGGGCACCGGTCTCGTCGGCGGTGGGGTCGCCCACCAGCTCGACATAAAAATAATATTCAAACGGCACATGAGGCATGGGCCGGCTCTTGATGGATTCCATATTGAAGCCGCTGGCACCGATGACCTGGATCACCTCGGCGAGTTTGCCGGGCTTGTTGTCCACGGTGAACAGCAGCGAGAAGCGGTTGCCCGCCGTGGGCTTTTCGCGGCTGATCACGATAAAGCGGGTGGTGTTGTCGCCGTCGGTGTTGATGCGGGGCACCAGCACCTCCAGCCCGTACAGGGCAGCGGTCTCGGCGCTGGCAATGGCGGCCTTGGTCTTGTCGCCGCTTTCGGCCACGAACTTGGCGGCCATGGCGGTGTTGAGCATGGCGGTGGCCGGCAGATGGAACTGCTTTAAGAAGGTCTCGCTCTGGGCGATGGCCTGCTGATGACTGTACACGCTGCGGATCTCGGCAAGCTGGGTGCCGGGCAGCACCAGCAGGTTCTGGGAGATGGGCAGGTCGTACACGTCCACCACCCACAGGTCGGGGTGATTGTAGCACAGGTCCAGCACGGCAGAAACATCGCCCGCGTGGCTGTTCTCAAAGGGCACCACGCCGTGGGCAGCGTCACCCCGCTCCACGGCGGCGAACACCTCGTCCCAGGTGGGGCAGCTCACGGCCTCGGCGTGGGGGAACAATGCCCGCAGCGCGATGTGCGCAAAGGCCCCTTCCACCCCCTGATAGGCGGCGCGGTTCTGGCCCAGAATGAGGGCTTCGTACTGCTTGGCTACGTCCATCATGTTCTGGACATGGTCTTTATAATAAGGGCGCAGCGCCGGGGCATGGATGCGGGCGGCGGCCTTTTCCAGCACGGCGGCTTCCCGCGCGGCATCAAAGATCGGCAGGCCGTGGGCACGCTTGTACTCGGCCACCTGCAGCACAGCGGCCATGCGCCGCTCAAACAGGGCAGCCAGCTGGGCGTCCACTTCGTCGATCTCGGCACGGGCTTGTTCCAGTGCGTCCATGGGGGTCACATCCTTTATGTCTGGTTTGGGTACGATACCCAGTAAGTATACCATAACCGGGACGAAGAAACAACAAAGGGCCCCTGCTTTCAGAGTGGAGAATATTTCAAATCACACCGGCGTAAAAAGACAAAAATAGAAAACAAAACTCCCTCTGTCGGCTTTGAAGGGAGCCGGGCAGAGGGAGCAAAAGGTGCTTATCGGTTCTTCCGCAGGTCCTCCCGGCTGCGGGCGGTGCCGTAGTACCGCCCGTAGGGGTTGTCGAGGTCGGCGGCGCGGGGCGCGGACGGCTGCGGGGGCTTTGCGGGGGCCGGGGTGCGGTCGAACACGAACCGGCGAGCGCTCTGCCCGCTCTTTATGCGGAAGCGCATGGCCTCAGCCCTCCTTGGTCACGGTGGAAACGGCCCCGGCGGTCAGGGCCTGCCAGAGCGCTTCGCCGCCGGACAGCAGGTCGTCAGCGTCCTTGGTCCAGGCGCCCCGGATGCCGATGTAGTAGTGGCTCAGCAGTTCCTGACTGGAGCCGCTGTCGTTCTGCACGGCGTCGGAGGTGTAGTCGCCCAGGTCCAGCCCGGCCAGCACGGGGCAGTCGTCCCAGTGGTATACCATATTCCACCAGTCGTTGTCTGCGTCGGACTGGGGCAGGCCGCCGTCCAGATACCGCAGGGTGCCGGTGGTGCTCTGGAACCCGGCCGGGTCGTAGAGGATGAAGATGGAGCTCAGGGCACCCTGAATGTCGGTGGACAGTTTGGTGGTGCCGGCCATGTCAAGGTAGGCGTCCGAGTCATCGCTGCCGAAGTTCATGGTGTAGACGTTCAGCTTGACCACCACCTTGCCGTCGCCGTTCCGATCTTCGCCGTAGGCGGCAAGGGCGTCCTGCAGGGCGGTCTGGGTGGCCTCCGGCAGGTAGTGGGGGGCCACCACGGCCACATTGTAGTCGGCGTGGGTGGTAAGGAAATACTGCCCGATGAAGCAGTAGCCCGCAAAGGCCACGACGATGCCGATGATGATCACCCATTTCAGGTTGTAGTCCCACCAGTTGGCCCAGCGCTCCTTGCGGGTGTAGGTGCGCTGCTTGCGGGGGGCGATATCCTTGGGGTCGATGTCACGTTCGTAACGGTAGCTTGCCATGGGGCGCTGTCCTCCAAAATCTTATTTCAGCTCGGCCAGGATGGTCTGGCGCACGGCTTCCGGCAGCTGCTTCTGCTCGGCCTTGCTCATGCCGGCGGTCTGGATGGGCGGCAGGATGGAAATGTGTACCCGGCCGGGATGGCAGCGGTTGCCGCCGGCCTCAAACAGGGCGCGGGCACCGGTTATGGCCACCGGCACCACCGGGGCGCCGGTCTTGACCGCGATGCGGAACGCGCCGTTCTTGAACTCGCCGGCGCCGCCCTCTTCGCCCTTGTAGCGGGTGCCCTCCGGGAAGATGACGAAGCTGCGGCCGCTCTCCACGATGGCGGTGGCGTCGTTCAACGCGCGCACCGAGGCGCGCAGGTCGTCGCGCTGCACGAACACGCAGCCCAGCAGCTTCATCCAGCGGTTCAGCAGGGGGATCTTTTCCAGCTCCTCCTTGGCCAGAATGCCATGGGGCTTATCCAGGCTGGCCAGCAGCAGGGGGATGTCGTAGTAGCTGCGGTGGTTGCCCACGAATACGCAGGGGGTGTCCTTCGGGATGTTCTCCAGCCCCTCCACGGTCAGGGTGACGCCGGTCACCTTCAGGATGCCGCGGCTCCAGCGGGGGATGTGCCGGTCCACCAGGCGCTCCACCGTCTCGGTGTCGCCGGCGGCCAGGGCCCGCTCGCCCCGGCGCAGGGTGCCGTAGTGTACGATCATGTAGCCGAACAGATACAGAAACATCGCAATGGTGCGAAAAATACTCATAAATTCTCCTCCTTATGGCATGGGGATGCCAGAGCCATTGTAACATACTTTTGCAGAAAAAGGGAGAAAAAATACTTTTTTTACAATTGGGTGGCCTGTACCCTTGCAAAATTGACAAAATCCGGGTATATTTATATCTATAAAGCCAGCACAATGGCGCTTTCCGGCTGCGGCGGCCTGCTGCGGAACGGAAAGGAAAGAATGAGGTAACCACAGCATTATGGGTCTGTTTCCTTCTGCAAATGACTTCAAGGCGGGCAAGGGCGTAGAAAAGGACGCCCCCCGCAAGACCGGCGTCCGCCGCTTCTTTGAGCTGGTGGGCCGCGATATGAACGGTATGTTCCTGGCAAACCTGCTCACCTGTCTGGGCTTCGTTCCGGTGATCAGCCTGGTGTACATCGGCTTTCTGATGAACAACCTGCCGGTCATGCTGGTCAGCGCCGCCGTGGGCGGCATCCTGGCCGGGCCGGTGCTGGCCGGTATGTACGACACCGTGCTGCGCGCCCTGCGCGACGAGGCTGGCTACTGGTGGGTGACCTACCGCAAGGCCTTCAAGCGCAACTTCAAGGCCAGCATCCTGCCGGGTGTGCTGTACTGCGTGGTGGTCACGCTGCAGATCTTCTTAGTCTATTTCTGCTTCAATATGCTGTACCACAGCACCAATGTGGGCCTGCCCCTGTGGGTGGCCACGGTGCTGAACCTGGTGTTGTTCCAGATGCTGTTCGCCTACATGTGGCCCCAGATCGTGCTGCTGGATCAGCCCCTGGGCCAGACGCTGAAGAACAGCGTCAACTGCATGATCGCCTTCCTGCCCCACGCACTGGCTGCGTCCATCGTGCAGATCCTGTTCTGGGGCGTGGTGATCCTGTGCATGCCGCTGGGCCTGCTGCTCATGATCGTGTTCGGCTTCTGGTTCGTCACCGAGGTGTCCTGCCAGATTGTGTACGGCGACCTTGACCGGGTGTTCCACATCGAGGAGAGCATCCGCAAGATGAAGGATGCCGAGCTGGAGGCAGCCCTCAGGGAGGACTACGCCGGCTCCGACGACGACACGGACGATACGGACGAATGACTCCGCTGTGCCGGATGCAGAAAGGAGAATGGCCGGATGATGGAACAACGCAACAATCTGGTCCTGCAGGGCACGGAGACCTTTTCCCGCGGGCAGCTGGATAACCTTGCGCTGGAAAACGGCAGCCTTGTGCTGGACAGCGTGGCCGGCCGCAGCCTGCAGTACGGCAGCTACACCACCCCGGAGTTTGCCATGCCGGCGTTCTGCAACCTGAGCGTGAGCTGGAACGCCAGCGCCCCCCACAACACCATGGTGGAGGTGCGGTGCCGGGTGTATGTCGGCAACGCATGGACCGGCTGGATGAGCTTTGGCAAGTGGGCACCGGATTACCCCCGGTGCAGTACCCACGCCCAGAGCGAGGACGGCATGATCTTCCTGATGGGGGACACCGTCACGGTGGCCACCCCCGGCGGCGGCACCGGTGTGCAGCTGCAGGTGAACCTCTCCACCAACGATGACAAAGTGACCCCGGCGGTGCGGCTGCTGGCGGTGGCGGTGCGCCCCCTTACCTGGGAAAAGCACAACGGCCACCCGCTGAACCGGCGGCTCTACCTGCCGGAATACTGCCTGAACGCCCATGACCCCAGCTTTGGCCGGGAGATGGACCTGCCGCTGATCATGGCGGCCCTGATGAACCGCTGGGGCGAGGATATCCTGCCCGAAGAGGTGGCCTAT
>CABQHF010000085.1 GCA_902463905.1 uncultured Faecalibacterium sp.
GGTTTTCCATACAAAAAGCCCCCTTTGGCAGCCAGTGTGCGCCAAAAGGGGCTTTGCTATTCATGATGCTTATTCGGCACTGCCGATCCGGTCGCCGCCGGAAGCCTGCACCTTGCGCAGGCGGGCGTCGCACAGCTCGTAGAGGGCGGGCCAGTTCTTGGGCTCCACCTCATCCAGCCCGGCTGCTGCGCCGCTCATGGTGAAACGCACCCGGTGCATCATACCGGTGGTGGTGATGCACTCGTGCGGCATCTGCTGGTACAGTTCCTGCATCCGGGCTGCCAGCTGCGGGCCGGTGGTGTCCACACTGCCCACAACAAATACGCTGCCGGTCAGGCGGCAGACCACCTGTTCCGCCGGGGTGTCGAAGTGCTTTTTCCACTGGTTGCCCACAAAGCAGTGCAGCTGATCCATCACCGGCTGGCCGTAAGTATCACAGAGCTGAGGGCCCTTGTCCAGAGCCACCAGGGCCACAGCGGCCTTGCGGCCCTGCTCGGCCCACTGCTCCAGCTTTGCGCCGAACACCCGTTCCAAATACTGGCGGTTGTACACGCCGGTCAGAAAATCGTGGCTCATGTCGTCGCGGCACAGTTCCCGTTCCCGCGGCGTCATGCGCTCTTCGGGCAGAACATTGCCCGCCAGCGGTGCCGACATCTGCAGCTGCCAGCGCTTGCCGTCTGCTTCCACGATGCGGCGCAGCACACAGTCCACCCGTCCGCCACGCAGCTCGTAGTCCACCTGCAGGCCGTCGTCCTGCCAGCCGGCATCCGGCTGCGCCTCGGTCAGGCTGACGCCGTTAAACACCACCTGTGCAGTCTGCGCAAAGCCGCGCAGATCCTGCTCAGTCCATTCTTTTTCCATTGCATTTTCCCCATCATCATGCATCGTGCTGCCGTGCCGCGTGCACGGGCAGCTGCCTGATTCCCGGCACTCTCCGGGAACTCATAGTCATTATAGCATTCAGACGGGGACTTTGCCAGCAGAACGCACAATTTTTTCCTGATTTTTTTGCATTTTCGTCAGATTGCTAAACAATCTACGATGTACCCGCCGGAATTATACGCGGCAATACACACTGCACTCGTCGGCAATCGTCTTTGCCAGCGTCTTGCTCTCGAACCCGGCCGCTGCGCGCCAGGCCCAGTTGCCGCCCAGCTTGCCCGGCGTATTCAGGTGGGCTTCCTTGCCCAGGCCCAGCCAGTCGTACATGGGGATGATGGCACGGTCCGCCACCGAGCCAAGAGCTGCCCGCAGCAACGCCGTGCGGGCGTCCACCGTTTTCACGGCGGCCAGTTCCTTTGCGGTGGGGTGTGCGCCGGTCAGGTGCAGGTATGCCGCTGCCGTGGCCTTTTCCTTGGGGGTGGCAGCGCTCTCCCACCATGCCGTGATGGTGGTGTTGTCGTGGGTACCGGGGTAGACCACGCAGTTCTTGACATGGTTGTGGGGCAGATATTCGTTGTCGCCGCCGCTGAAGGCGAACTGCAGCACCTTCATGCCGGGGAAGGTGCTGTCGGCCAGCAGCTCCCGCACGCTGGGGAACAGCTCGCCCAGATCCTCGGCGATGATGGGCAGCTTGCCCAGTGCCGCTTCCAGTGCATCGAACAGCTCCATGCGGGGGCCGGTCTCCCACTTGCCGGTCTTGGCCGTGGGGCTGCCCGCCGGGATAGCCCAGTAGGTATCGAAGCCGCGGAAGTGGTCGATGCGCAGCAGGTCGTAGATGCCCAGAGCGTGGCGCACCCGCTGGATCCACCACGCATATCCGGTCTGTTTATGATACTTCCAGTTATACAGCGGGTTGCCCCACAGCTGGCCGTCCGCCGAGAAATAATCCGGCGGGCAGCCTGCCACGCGGACAAAGCCGCCCTCGGCATCCAGCTCGAACAGCTGGCCGCCCACCCAGGCGTCCACCGAGTCGGCAGAGACATAGATGGGGATATCGCCCAGGATCTGCACGCCCTTGTCGTTGGCATACTGCTTCACGGCCTGCCACTGGGTGCTGAACTTGTACTGCACGAACTTCCAGAAGCCGATCTCTTCCTCGTTCTCGGCGGCAAAGGTGGCCAGCGCGGCCTTGTCCCGCAGGCGGTAGGGGCGCTCCCACTCCACCCAGTTCTTCATGCTGTTGGCCACTTTCAGGGCCATGTACAGGGCGTAATCCTCCAGCCAGGCTTCGTTGGCCAGCGTGAAGGCATAGTAGTCATCCGGGAAGTAATAGCTGCAGCCGTGCAGGCCCTCGCAGCGCTTGCGCCAGGCCGCATAGGCGGTGCGCAGCACCTTGTAGCGGCTGGTGTACAGGGTACCGTAGTCCACCTGCTTTGCATCGTCGCCCCAGGGTTCTGCTTTAAGTTGGGCCGCCGTGAGCAGGCCCTCTTCCTTCAGGGCATCAAGGTCGATGAAATAGGGGTTGCCCGCAAAGGCCGAGCAGCTCTGATAGGGGCTGTCGCCGTAGCCGGTGGGGCTCAGGGGCAGCAGCTGCCAGATCTTCTGCCCGGCATCGGCCAGAAAATCCACAAATTTGAATGCTTCCTTGCCAAAGCAGCCAATTCCATAAGGGCCGGGCAGGCTGGACACCGGCATCAGGATTCCACTTTCACGCATGGTTTTACCTTCCTCACATTCCACATTTTGACCGGAAACTTGTTGATTCTTATCATAACATAATCGCAGACTATTTTCCACAGGCAAAAATCGTGGTATACTGTGGTATACTTGGTATTTGTCTGCCGCTTGCACGCGGTATGGGCCGGTGCGCCGGCAAACAGCATCAGGAGGTCTTACGCACCATGCAGTGCACTGAAAAATATTTTGAGCAGGGCGCCTTCCGCACACAGGCCGAAAGCGTCATCCTTGCCGCTGTGCCGGACAGCCGCACCGGCGGCGGGCTCATCGCGCTGGAGGGCACGGTGTTCTACCCGGAGGGCGGCGGTCAGCCGGCCGACCGGGGCACCCTGACCTTGCCGGACGGCACCGAACTTGCCGTGACCGATGTCCACGAGCAGGACGGCATCCTCTGGCACAGCGTCCCTTCCCTGCCCGCTGCCGCCGTGCCGGGCGCAGCGGTGGAGGAAGCCCTCGACTGGGCATGGCGCTTTGACAAGATGCAGCAGCACACCGGCGAGCACATCCTTTCCGGCATCCTGCACCGGATGTTCGGGGCCGAGAATGTCGGCTTCCACATCGGGGCCGAGGCCGTGCGCATGGACACCAGCGTGCCCATCTCCGCCGAGGGGCTGCGTGCCGCCGAGCTGGAAGCCAACCGCATCGTCTGGCAGGATGTGCCGGTGGTCATCACCTACCCCACCCCGCAGGAGCTAGCCGCCCTGACCTACCGCAGCAAAAAGGAGATCGAAGGGCAGGTGCGCATCGTGACCATTCCCGGTGCCGATGTGTGCGCCTGCTGCGGCACCCACACCCGCACCACCGGGCAGGTGGGTCAGATCAAGATCCTGACCAGCGAGAACTACAAGGGCGGCGTGCGGCTGAGCATCGTGTGCGGTGCCCGGGCGCTGGAAGCTGCCCAGGCCATGCGGGCACGGCAGGCAGACATCGGGGCCCTGCTCAGCGCCAAAGCCGACCAGACCGCTGTGGCCGTACACCGGGTGTACGATGAATACACGGCCCTCAAGTTCAACCACTTCGGCCTGTGCAGCCAGCTGTTCGACGCACTGGCCGCCGCCGTGGAGCCGGGGCAGAATGCCATCCGCATCGTGCCGGGGCTGGACCCGGACGGCCTGCACCGGCTGGCCGTGCGCCTGAGCGAGGCCACCACCGGTCTGTGCGCCGCCCTGACCCCCAACGACAAGGGCACCGGTTACTGCCTGGCCCAGGCCGACGGGGATGTGCGTGCCCTGACCAAGGCCCTGAACACCGCCCTGAACGGCCGCGGCGGCGGCAAGCCCGGCATCTGCCAGGGCAGCTGCGCCGCCACGCCGGAGCAGGTTGAAGATTTTTTGAAGGAGAATATTGATCATGAGAATGCGCTTTAAACCCTATGCACACGACGAGCTGATGGCTGCCGATTTCCACGTCCACGAGCCTCTGGTCTGGGGCGGCAAATGGCACGCCCAGTATGCCCGCCCGGAGCAGCCCTTTGTGCTGGAGCTGGGCTGCGGCAAGGGCGGTTTCATCTCCCAGCTGGCCTGCGCCCACCCGGAGAACAACTATCTGGGCATCGACATCACCGACAAGGTGCTCATCCTCGCCAAGCGCAAGATCGAAGCCGCTTATCAGGCTGCGAACCGCCCCATCGACAACGTCAAGATCATGAGCACCGACATCGAGCGCATCAAGGGCGTGATCACCGCCGAGGACGAAGTGAGCCGCATCTACATCAACTTCTGCAACCCGTGGAGCAAGAACGGTTCCTCCCACAAGCACCGCCTGACCTACCCCCGTCAGCTCATCAACTACCGTGCGTTCCTGAAGGACGGCGGCGAGATCTACTTCAAGACCGATGATGACGATCTGTTCCGCGACAGTCTGGAATACTTCCCCGCTTCCGGCTACGACATCGAGTGGATGACCTGCGACCTGCACGAGAAC
This sequence comes from uncultured Faecalibacterium sp., assembly GCA_902463905.1. Classification (GTDB taxonomy): domain Bacteria; phylum Bacillota; class Clostridia; order Oscillospirales; family Ruminococcaceae; genus Faecalibacterium. Next base: position 4,543 of record CABQHF010000085.1, read on the forward strand.
GAGCCGGAGTGGAACATCCGCACCGAGCACGAGGGCATGTTCACCGAGATGGGCATCAAGATCAAGGCCCTCATCGCCCGCAAGAAGCCCGGCGACGACAGCGTGACCTGGATTGAGCCCAAGGTGCTCAAGCGCATGGCACGGGAAGCCGCCGAGGCCGAGGCTGCCGCCAAGGCCGCACAGGAAGGCGAAGCCGATGTCTGACCCCTGCGAATTCTGCCTGAACAACCTGCAGGACGAATACGGCAGCTATTACTGCGCCCAGGGCAGTGCGCTGGACGAGGACGAAATGGCCCGCTATCTCTCCTGCAGCACCGCCGCCTGCCCCTTTTTTGAGCCGGGCGACGAATACAAGATCGTGGCAAAACAGAACTGACCGAACCACTGGAGGTGTTTTTGTGGTAACCTTCCTCACCGAGACCACCGTCTGCGGCTTTTCGCTGTATCAGACGCTGGCATATTTTCTGATCTATTCCTGCCTGGGCTGGTGCCTGGAAGTGGTGTACGCCGCCGTGACCACCGGCAAGCTGGTGAACCGCGGCTTCCTGAACGGGCCGGTGTGCCCTATCTACGGCTTCGGCATGGTCATCGTGCTCTACGCCCTGACCCCGCTGGTGAACAACACCCTGCTGCTCTATCTGGGCGGTGTGATCCTGCCCAGCGCGCTGGAACTGGTGGGCGGCTGGGCCCTGTACAAGCTGTACCGCACCCGCTGGTGGGACTACAGTGACCGGCCCTTCAACATCGGCGGCTACATCTGCCTGGAGTTCTGCCTGCTGTGGGGCGTCGGCACCCTGGTGATCATGCGGATCGTCCACCCCATCGTAGCCGGGTTCGCCGCCCTGATTCCTCCCCTGGTGGGGGTGATCCTGATGTGTGCGCTCTACGCCGTGTATGCCGCCGATGTGGTGGCCACCGCCATCGCCGCTTCCACCCTGGCCGACACCCTGGACACCATGGAGAAGCTGGGCGACAGCATCCATGCCGTCAGCGACGCCATGACCGAGCTGCTGGGCACCACCGCCATGACCGCCGACCAGAAGATGGACGAGAGCCGCCTGCAGCTCAAGCTGGCCGCCGCCGAGGCCCGGGACAATGCCCCCAAGCTGAAGCCGCGTGAGGCCATGGCCGCCATCCGCGCCCGCACCGACGAGGCCATGGAAGCAGCCAAGCGCGCTTCCGAGACGGCCCGCCTAAATGCTGCCGAAGCCGCCAACGCCGCCAAGCTGGCGGCCCAAGGTGCCTCGGAGCGGGCAGCCGAACGGGCTGCCGAGCTGTTGCAGCTGCAGGAGCTTGCCGCCGAACTGCAGGCGCGCTCGAATGAGATGCGTGCTCAGATGATGAAGAAGCCCCGCATCATCGGCCAGCGCCGTATGCTGCGCGCTTACCCCAGGCTGAAGCACGGCGTGAAAAAGACCTCGCTGGAAGCGCTGCGCAAGCGGCTGGGCACCACCGAAGACCGGAACGACCGGAACTAATTTCCCCTCGCGGGATGTTGCAGATTTGTTGCGCTTTTTTCTGCAGCAGTCCGCTTTTTTTGCCGATGATTCCTCAGACATTTTGTGCATTCTGGTGTGGCAAAAATTTTCGTAGCCTATTTCCAAATTGCACATTTGGTGCTATACTGTTACATAGCATTATTCTATATTCCATATTGTCTGGAAACAGCAATTTTTGTCAGACTGCGAGGGATGTCCATGTCAGAAAAAACGATCCAAAATGCAACCGTCGGTGCAGTACAGCCGGGTGCCCTTGCAGCCATTGCACGCAAGGAGGACTTCCTGCGGCAGCTGCAAGATTTTCTGGGCACACACAAGACGGAAAAGTGGTGCGTTGTTGCCATCAATGTGGAACACTTCAAACTTTATAATGAACTCTATGGCACCGAGCAGGGCGATACCCTGCTGAATACGCTGGCCAGCCATCTGCTGGACTACCAGAAGTCCTCCGGCTGCCCCGTGGGCTACTGGGGCAACGATGACTTTTTTCTCTGTCTGCCGGATGACCGCATCCAGCAGCAGGACATCGTGATCACCCTGCAGACCTGCGTGAACCCCAACCAACAGGATGTCACCTTCTTCCTGGCGCTGGGCCTGTGCCCGGTGAGCGAGCACCCGGAAGCGGATGCCTCCGCCCTGTGCAACTACGCACAGATTGCCGTGATGAATCCAGGCCACAGCGGCATCGGCATCCACCGCTTTGCCCCGGCCATGCTGGACAGCCTCAAGGCCCAGCAGCAGCTGCTGGGCGAGCTGGAGCACGCGCTGGACAACCACGAATTCACCTTCTTCCTGCAGCCCAAGTGCAACAGCCTGACCCGCGCCATCGTGGGCATGGAAGCACTGGTGCGCTGGAACCACCCCACCCGCGGCTGCGTGCAGCCGTCGGAATTCATGCCGCTTCTGGAGAGCACTGGCCTGATCACCCGGCTGGATCAGTACATCTGGGAATCTGTGTGCCAGACCTTGCAGAAATGGCAGGAAAGCGGCAGCAATCTGGTGCCCGTGTCGGTGAACGTGTCCGTGGTGGACATCGTGAACCTGGACGTGCCGCAGATCTTCTCTGACCTCGTGGAGAACTATCAGCTGGAGCCCAAGCTCCTGCTGGCCGAGATCACCGAGACCATGCTGGCCGAGAACTCCTCGGTGGTGGAAAATGCCATCCAGGGCCTGCACCGCAAGGGCTTCTCGGTGCTGATGGACGACTTCGGCAGCGGCTATTCCTCCCTGAATATGCTCAAGGACACCAATGTGGATGCCATCAAACTGGACATGAAGCTCATCGACATGAACCAGGAGAACCGCAGCAAGGGCGTGCAGATCGTGGAGTCGGTGGTCAATATGGCCCACCGGCTGAACCTGCCCATCATTGCAGAGGGCGTCGAGACCCCCGAACAGGTGTCCATGCTGCAGGCAGCCGACTGTCTGTATACCCAGGGCTACTACTTCTTCAAGCCCATGCCCATTGAAAACGCCGAAAAGCTGCTGGCCCAGCCCAACAATGCGGATTACTGGGATATGCAGCATGACCTGATGCGCCGCGACCACCGCACCCCTGCGGGTGAGGATCCGGATTCCGAAAAGACGGCGCTGGCTTTGCAGGCCTACCAGATCTTCACGGACAACCTGCTGGAAGTCTCGCTGCTGAATCTGGTCACCGGCACCTATCGGGTGATCAAGCGGGACGCCCGCCTGCCCGGTGCAGATCTTGCCGAGGAAGAGGATTTCACCACCTTCTGCAAGCGTCTGGTGAACAAGGAGATCGTGCACCCGGACGATGCCGAGATGTTCCAGGAGCAGGTAGACCTGCCCCTGCTGCAGGACACCCTCTTCCACACCCAGCAGCCGGAGTTCTACCGCTTCCGCCAGCAGGTGGCCAGCCAGTTCGTCTGGATCACCATGGAGGTGCTGCCCTGCCGCGGCTGCTGTGCACAAAGCCCCTGGGCCACCGTGTTGATACGGGAGGACGCCCAGGCCAACCAGCTGAGCGAGGAGCTGGACTTTTCCTACAGCCACGATACCCTCACCGGCCTTGCCAACCGCGGCAAGTACGAGAGCGATTTAAGAGAATTGCAGTATGCGGATTATGATTCCATCGTGTGCACCTACATCGACGTGGTGGGCCTGCACGCGGTGAACGACCATCTGGGCCACCGCAACGGCGACAACCTGCTGTGCACCATCGCCAATGCCGCCCGCAAGTTTTTTATGAACAGCCGCATCTACCGCGTGGGCGGTGATGAGTTCGTGGTGCTCACCCCCAACCTGCCGCCCTATGACGTGTGGACGGCCGCCGACCGGATGCGCGTGTTCCTGCGCGAAAAGGACTGCGAGATCTCGGTGGGCATCCAGAACACCAGCAACCTGCGCAAGCTGGATGACGCCGTGAACAAGGCGGAACTGGCCATGCAGCAGGACAAGATGGCTTATTATGCCCGCAACGGCCAGCAGCGCCAGCTGAAGTGCCTGAACGAGAAGCTGGAGCAGACCCTGACCCAGAAGCGGGACGCAGAGCACTTCCTGCGGGTGCTGGCCCCCAAGTACCGGGGCGTTTATGTGGTGAACCTGCAGGAGGACAGCGTGCGGCCTATCATCATTCCGGACTTCTTCCAGAAGATCCTGGACACCTCCGGCGGCTCCTTCCGTGCCGT
>CABQHF010000086.1 GCA_902463905.1 uncultured Faecalibacterium sp.
CAGACCAGCAGCAGGGCGGTGGTGAACTTGTCGGCGTAGAAGGGGCCGTTCTCCAGCGCCCACATGCGGGATGCGGGCTTGTGGAAGTCCTCGTCGTAGCCGTCCTTTGCCAGCTGGTTGTAGCGCTGGATAGACTCCAGTGCGGTCTGCCGGGCTGCGGTGTCGTCCGGGTACATCTGGGCCACCAGATCCTCCAGCGTGTCCGCCTTCAGAGCGCGGCCGTCGGCCACAGCGGCCTCCAGCTGATAGGGGCTCTTGTAGTTGCGGTAGGTGGCGTTGTTCTTGGGACCTTCCTCCTCGCTGGCGTAGTCCTCGTAGTAGCAGGCACCGCCGTGGGCAGCCGGCATATAGGGCAGCTGCTGGGGCCAGTTGGCATCAAAGATCTGCCAGCTCTCACGGTTCTTCTGCAGCTCGATCTGGTTTTCCAGCTGCTGGCCGGGCAGATCCTCGTTCATGAAGCGCTTGCCGTTCATGTCCAGGTTCAAAAAGCCTGCGTTGCCCATGACGCCCACACCGGACAGGTCTGCGCCGCCGCCCATATGATGGATCATGGGAGCGTGGCTCTGCTGCACCTGGGCACCGGCCCACATGCCCAGCTGGATGCCGTCGCCCTGGTTGGTAAAGTTGCCCTCCACATCCACGTTGGTAAACAGGCACTGGATGTTGTTCTCAAGGACCTCCGGGCAGAAGTGCTGCAGCATCTTGGTGTTCTGGGAGTAATCGCCGGTGGACAGGATCACGCCCTTGGCAGCGTTGCACCTGATGTACTCGCCGGTAGCGGCATCGCGGGCATACAGGCCCACGCAGCGGCCATTATCCATGATGAGCTTCTCGACGAAGCAGCCGTAGAAGGTCTGCACATTGCCGGTGTCAACGGCCTTCTGCATGTTGGCGTTGACGGTGGCAGACTGGTTGGGCAGGAACTCCACCGAGGTGGGGTAGCAGGGGAAGCGCTCCTGGGTCCAGTCGTAGTGCTCCGGCAGCGGGTAGAAGATGGGGATCAGGAAGTTGTCGGCGTTCTCGTCCGGGATGGCGCTGCGGGTGGTCTCGGCGTAGTACAGGTCGGGGTTTGCTTCCACCCACCAATCAAAGGTGTCGCCGATGTTGTGTGCCCACTTGCTCATGATGGACCGCTTGCAGCGGTAGGTGCTCTCCACCATGTGGGAGTCCACGATCTCGTCGATCTGCTCGCGGGTCCAGGTGTCGCGGCCCCACTTGGCCTGCACCTTGCCGTTGATGACGGCATACTCGCCGCTGCGGCACTGGGGGCCGTCGCCCTTTTCAAAGGCTGCCACCTTGCCGCCCTCCTCGGCGATGCTGCGCACGGCGGCCACACCGGCCACGCCGCAGCCCACCACGGCCACGTCCACATCCACGGTCTGGGTGACCTTGCTCTCGTCGATCTCCGGCTCGGTGCCCAGCCAGTCGGTATCGGAAGCAGAAGCGGTGTTCTCGGTGCCATCGGTGCTCACGCCCATAGCCTGCTCAATGCAGCTGGCGGCGGCCTTTTTGACGGCGTTGGTGGTGATGGTAGCGCCGGAAACGCTGTCGATCTCGGTGCTCTGGGCAGCCATGATGGCGTCCTTCAGGGTGGGAGCGGCTGCGCCGCCGATGCTCTCGGTCTCGTTGGAAGCGTCGATGACCACATCGGTGATGGCGGTCTCGCTGAAGGTCATAGTGACCTTCACCTCACCGATGCCGGTGGCGGTGCCGGTGTAGGTGCCGGGGGTGTAGATTGCATCCCCGGAAGCGGCTGCAGATGCAGCCGTGCTGGTGGAACTTGCGGAATTGCAGGCAGCCAGTGCGCCGGCGGTGACACCGCTCATGGCAGCGGCAGCGGCAACTTTCAAAAAGCCTTTGCGGGAGATCTTTTCCATCTTGTCTGCTCCTTTTTCTTTCTTCTCTTCTTATCGTTTCTGCGGGATTTTTGTCCCGTTCCGACAGATAGTATAAAATATAACGAACTGAAAAGGAAGAAAAAGATTTTTGCTGTACTGATAAAAATCCTTTATCAGTCCCCACCGGTGTGCTATACTGGACACAGTACATCCCACCCCGCCGGGAAAGGAGCATTTTGCCGCATGAATGACCACCAGCTGCTGTGTTTTCTCACCGTGAGCCGGACGCTGAACTTCACCACCGCCGCACGGGAGCTTTACTGCACCCAGCCCGCCCTGAGCTACCAGATCCGCAGCCTGGAAAAGGAGCTGGGGGTGCCCCTGCTGGCCCGCAGCACCACCCGCGTGGCCCTGACCGATGCCGGCCGGGCCTTCGTGCCGCGGGCCGAGGAGATCTCCCGCAGCATCCTCAACGCCCGCACTGCGCTGAAAGCCTTTGCCGGGCAGCGCACCCTGACTCTGCGCCTGCCGCCGGTGCTGCTGCAGCGGGACCCCATCTATCCCATCCTGATGGCGCGGCTCCACGCCTCCCTGCCGGACTACGAATTCACGGTGGACACCCGGCCCCTCTCCCGTAACCCCCACGAGATGCTGTGCTCCGAGGCGGATGCCGCACTGTACCTGCCCTTTGGGCCTTTGCAGCCGGAGGTGGAGGCGGCCCCGGTGATCCACAACACCTTTTACCTCATCCTGTCCCCGGAGCACCCCCTCAGCAGCCGCAGCAGCCTGAAGCCTCAGGACCTTTCCGGCCAGCTGGTGTTCTACGAGCCCCTGTACCAGGACATGGTGGACTACGCCCGAACCCAGCCCGGTATGCCCTTCAACACACCGGACTGGCGCATGGTGGAAAACTACGAGTGCGTCTACAACAACCTTCTGGCCGGGCGGGGGATGTTCCTATGCCCGATGAAGTACCCCGCGTTCCCGGCCGCATGGTATCTGCCGCTGCAGCTGGCGCTGCCGGACACCTGCCTGCTGACCTTGCGGGATGACCCCCGCCCGGAGATCGCCCGGCTGCGGGAAGTGTTCGCCGAGGTGTATGCCAACCGCGCCCGGCTGCTGGGCGAAGCATAAAAAACACCGCTGTGCGCCTGAAAACGCACAGCGGTGTTCTGATTTTGTGTTATCTTACTTGTTCAGCATCTCATGCGCGGTCTTGCAGATGGTGGCAGCATCCAGGCCGTACTTTGCCAGCAGGTCCCATGCGGGGCCGGAGCAGCCGAACACATCCTGCACGCCCACGCGGCGCACGGGGGTGGGCAGCTTCTCGGACAGAACGGCGCACACGGCTTCGCCCAGACCGCCGATGACGTTGTGCTCCTCGGCGGTGATCACCTTGCCGCACTCTTTGGCCGCCTTCAGGACGATCTCCTCGTCCAGCGGCTTGATGGTGTGGATGTTGATGACGCGGGCATGGATGCCCTCGGCGGCCAGCTGCTCGGCAGCGATGCGGGCCTCGTTGACCATCAGGCCGGTGGCGATGATGGCAATGTCATTGCCTTCGGTGATCTGCTCGCCCTTGCCGATCTCAAAGTGGTAGTTGTCGGCATCGTGGAACACAGGCACAGCCAGGCGGCCAAAGCGCAGGTAGACCGGGCCTTCCATCGCGTAGGCGGCGCGCACAGCGGCGCGGGCCTCCACGTCATCGGCGGGGCAGATGACGGTCATGCCGGGGATGCTGCGCATGAGGGCAAAGTCCTCGCAGCACTGGTGGGAAGCGCCGTCCTCGCCCACCGAGATGCCGCCGTGGGTGGCACCGATCTTCACGTTCAGGTGGGGGTAGCCGATGGAGTTGCGCACCTGCTCAAAGGCACGGCCGGCGGCAAACATGGCAAAGCTGGAGACAAAGGGCACATAGCCCATGGTGGACAGGCCTGCAGCCACGCCCATCATGTTGGCCTCGGCGATGCCGCAGTCAAAGTGGCGATCCGGGTAAGCCTTGCGGAACATGCCGGTCTTGGTGGCAGCAGCCAGGTCAGCGTCCAGCACCACCAGGTCGTCATGACCCTCAGCGGCCAGTTCCTTCAGGGTGTTGCCGTAGCTTTCACGGGTAGCGATCTTCTTCACATCTGCCATCTTACTTTTCCTCCTGTTCCAGCGCGGCGTAGGCGGCGTTCAGTTCTTCCATAGCGACCTTGTATTCGTCGTCGTTGGGGCCCTTGCCGTGCCAGTCCACGGAGTTGGTCATAAAGGAAACGCCCTTGCCCTTAGTGGTGTCCATGATGATGCAGGTGGGCTTGTCGTTCTCGGCATGGAAAGCCTGGATGGCGGCCTCGATCTGGTCATAGTCGTGGCCATTGATGGTCAGCACGTTGAAGTTGAAGGCCTTCATCTTCTCTTCCAGCGGTTCGCTGCTCATGACCGTCTCGGTGGAGCCGTCGATCTGCAGGCGGTTGCGGTCCAGGAACACGCACAGGTTGCTCAGGCCGTAGTGGGCGGCAAACATAAAGGCCTCCCAGCACTCGCCCTCTTCCACCTCACCGTCGCCCACGATGGCAAACACGTTGATGGCCTTGTCGGCGTGCTTGGCACCCAGTGCCATGCCGCAGGCGGCGGAGATGCCCTGGCCCAGACTGCCGGTGGACATGTCCACACCCGGCGTCTCGTTCATGTTGGGGTGGCCCTGCAGGTAGCTGCCGATCTTGCGCAGGGTCTTGAGGTCCTCCACCGGGAAGTAGCCGCGCTCTGCCAGAGCAGCGTACAGTGCCGGAGCGGCATGGCCCTTGGACAGCACCAGACGGTCGCGGTCGGCCATCTTGGGATCCTTCGGGTCGATGTTCATTTCCACGAAATAGAGGTAGCTCAGCAGCTCGGCGATGTCCAGACTGCCGCCCGGATGACCGCACTTTGCGCTGTGCGTGCCCTCGATCACGCCCATGCGGATGTGACAGGCGTGCTTTGCCAGGGTAAGTTTTTCTGCATTTGTCATGATGGTCCTCCCGTATGAACCTCAGATTTGCAAGCGTTCCAAAAAAGCCGTTTTACGCCCTGCCGGGCAGGTGTGTCCCAGCAGTGCGCTCTTTTTCAAGTTTATATTAGCTATTCTATGCAAAAAGGTCAAGTTCCTTCATGCAAAATGTACATACACGGGGAAATCTTGCCCGAAAAGTTCCGCTTTTTGGTCAATTTGCGGGTCGTTTGCCGCATCTTGACAGCCGCCGGGGCATTTGCTATAATTTTGTCAAAATCCGGCACGGAGCCGGGTGTGCGGGCAGAAGTCCGTTTTCTCCATGCGGAGGATATTTTTGTCCAGAGTATTTTTTCAAAAGACGCCATGAAGGGGTCTGTTTCCGGCCGGAATGCCGGGAGCAGGCCCCTTTTTTGTGCAAAGGAGGACTTTTTCATGAACACCAAGACTGTTTCGCCCGCCCGCCGCATCGTGCTGGCGGCATTGTTCCTTGCGCTGGCCTTCCTGCTGCCCATGGTCACCGGCCATGTGCCGCAGGTGGGCAACATGCTGTGCCCCATGCATTTTCCCATCCTGCTGTGCGGCTTTGTGCTGGGCGGCCCCTGGGGGCTGGCCGTGGGCTTTGTGGCCCCGCTGCTGCGCTCGGTGCTGTTCGGCATGCCGCCGATGTTTCCCATCGCCGTCTCCATGGCCTTTGAGCTGGCCGCCTACGGCCTTGTGTCCGGCCTTGTCTGGCGCAGAGTGAAGCACACCCTGCCCATGATGTATGCCGCTCTCGTCACCGCCATGGTGGCGGGGCGTCTGGTGTGGGGTGCTGTGCGCTTCGTGCTGGCAGGCCTGACCGGCAGCAGCTTCCCGTTCAGCGCGTTTCTGTCCGGTGCCTTGCTCACCGCCGTGCCGGGCATCATCGCGCAGCTGGTGCTCATCCCGCTGGTCCTCACCGCCCTGCAGAAGGCAGGGTTTATTGACTAAGGCGTTTTCGGGAAAGCACATCAGCGATAATTCCTATCGTAATACATGTAGGTCATTGCGCTGTTCGCAAGCGCCGATACCCGGCTATTATATGCGGTCAATTCGGTATTTGCCCTCACGGCGTCCAGCTGCCCATAGATCCTCTGGTTTCCCTGCTCAATGCGGTTCAAGGTATTATTGCTCTGGTTCAGGCATTCGTAAAGGCCCTGATTGACCTGCTGCAGATTTCGCAGTTCTCGTACTGCCTGCTGTAAATTTGTAAGGACAGCGTGCCGCCACGAATCCTCGTCAAACCGGTCATAGCAGCCTTTCTTTCCTTCCAGCGTGTTCGTAATGCCCGTTGATAGATAGTGGCGGAAACACGCCATCGGGATTAGGCTTCTGTAGGCTTCGTGGATCGTTCCGCGCGAATACAGTTTTGCCCGAGCCTGCTCCAGCTTTGCCTGCTGCTGTAGCAACATTTCCTTTTCATTCTTGAGCTGTTTCTTGTAAGCACACTCTTTTTCTACTCTCTTTTTGTCTGCAGCCACGACACTATCATATTTTGCCCATTTTTCGTTGCGTAATTTCTTATCCACAGCGCTCTGGTGGATGCTTCCCCAGATCGTTCCGAACACGCCGAGAGCGATTGCGATAACAATGCCTTCCGAGATGCTTTGAACAACACCAGAGATCGGGATACCCAGAAGAAAAACCATATACAAGCCGCCGTTTTTAGTGAATGGATTTCCGCTATCTGTCGGATCCGGAAGATCAATTTCCTCTGGATGTCCAAGCCGCTGCATCTGGTAGTCCAGGTCAGCGATCAATCGCTGTGTCGTATAGAGTTCTCTTTCTACATCGCAGATTTTTCCGACATAATCGGTCAGAGCCTGATTATAATATCCCATCGATTTTTCCTCCGAAATCAGCTGTAGATTATCCATGCACTTATTACAAAATATGCCACCCCGCATAGAATCCCGACAATGATTGGATATGCCGCCGCTACCATGTATGCATCCACAGCAATGATCAGACAGCCGATCGGTGGACAAATGAATGCGATCACAAAACCCGCTATCAACATCGTTAAATACATTTTTCTATCCTCCCTCTAAAAGCAACAGCCGCCTGCCCTCTATCTGAAGAAAGCAGACGACTGTTTCTTTATTTCATCTATACCATTGCTCAGAATCCATCTGTCAATCGAAGTGCCAGCGTAATCACCCACTTAATGATGGTTACGCAGATGGTTATATAACCCGCAACGACCGACAGGAGTGCTTTTTTTACCTGCCCGCCGTCCGAATTCAGCGATTGCAGTGTTTCTGCCGAAAGGAACCGGCACAGCCATCCCCGGCCTTTGCTGATATCCCGCCATGAAAACCATGCGCCAATCAACAGAATCACGATCAATACCACTAACTGATCCATTTTTTATTCTTCCGTTTTCTATATTCATTCAAGTGCAGCCTTCCCCAAAACAAGCCGCACTTTGCAACTTTTAAAAAGCAGACCCGGGAAGTTCATTGTTCCACACTGATCCTGATGGTCGATCTGCTCCTTTATAAGTTCATCACTTTCTTAGCGCTCTTCAAACCAGAAGCAGCCGTTCCGATCCTCCGGACGGTTGTAGCCATGCGTCCAGCCTTTCTGGCAGCGGCAGTAAACCTTATCACCATTCCAGTCACTCCGGTCCGCATAGATACACTCCATACAATTTCCACAGAAGCAGCCTTCCGGCAGCACGATCATGCGCTTGTTCTGGGTATCAACTCTTTCCATCGTCAATTCCTCCCTGATATAAGATTGGCTCTTTTTCTATTTTGATTTTCCCATGATCGTTCGATGCCCGATAGACCACCATTTCCCGCTCAGGCATTTTAACGACCGGAAAATACAAACAAGTTATTTCTTCCGGCATTGCTTTTAAAATCTGGTCGATATACAATTTATCGCCCGGCGAAAGACTCTCTGCTCCACCAAAATGCACATGAAAGATGCCCATAAATTCAATTCCATCTTTGAACCATCCCTCGATTTTCCGGTTCAAATATGCAATATTCGGCGTATAACTGCAAGGAGAACCGCCCGTCTTTCCGTAATCCAAAACATGGCATGTGACCACTCCATTTTTTCCGCCAAGGATTCCACCCATCTCCGGCGGCTCACACGGAAGTTCTTTCAGGATTTCTCCCATCACAGATTCCGACTTTACGACCATCTTCAGTTCCTCTCTCGCCAAAAGCCGCGTTTTTATTGCATATTCATATTATAAAATAACATTCATCTATAAGTCAATAGAAAAAACATCTTGCCTATCCTTAATAGCAAGGAGGGCAACAGCCATATCTCACAGCAGAATTGCTCGTTTCTCTTGCTTTGTTGTACAACGTGAGCATCGACTATCTTCTTTGTCAGACGGATAACCCCAATCGTTATTGATTTTCAAATTTCACACGTAAAAAATGACCGCCGCCCTCACAATGAGGGCAGCGGCTGTTTGTGTTTTTAGAATTTAGTTCTTCTTACCGGTCAGGAACTCCGGCAGGGGCTTGCCCTGCTTGCGCCACTGATGGTACTCTGCAGTAGCAGCGAACTCCACGTCACCGGCAGAGTTCAGGGCAGTCTCCACAGAGTCCTGCACCACGCCGATGATGAAGCCGACGCCCACCATCTGCATGGCGATATCGTTGGAAATGCCGAACAGGGAGCAGGCCATGGGGATCAGCAGCAGGGAGCCGCCGGCCACGCCGGAAGCACCGC
>CABQHF010000087.1 GCA_902463905.1 uncultured Faecalibacterium sp.
TCCGATACAAAGGCGTATTTCTTTGCCTCGTAGGCCTGCTGTGCGTAGCGGTTTGTGCTGATATCAAAGTTCTGCTCGTTCCACTCGATGATCTTGTAATCCGGGCAGTATTTCTTCCAGCTTTCCATACATTTTTGGCTTTCCGCACTGATGGATCCGCCGCCGAACCAGCAGTAGTGGATGATCTTTGGGATGCTCATGACCACTTCTCCTTTTTCTCCGCAAACTCCCCGATCGTTACGACCTTATTTTGCAAAGCCCCACATTTTCTTGTCAAGTTTCCCTGCGTATTTTGCTGTGCCTTTCCGCAAAAAGATTGCCGCCCCGCCGCTTGGTGTGGTATACTGGGTGCAGACGGTTTTGTTTTTCCAAACCATTCACTTAAAATTCACAGCTTTTTCCAATTCTTGCATTAAAATAAAGTCGTATACTGAACTATGATAGGAGAGACCTTTTTATGGCAAAGATCCTGATCGTTGATGATGAGCCCCGTATCCGGGAGCTTCTCCGTGAAAATTTACAGTATGCCGGCTACGCCTGCGAGGAAGCCGGTGACGGCTCCGCCGCTTTGTCGCTGCTGTCCGGCGGCGGGTATGATCTGGTGATTCTGGATCTGATGATGCCCTTCATGGACGGCATGACCTGCCTGCGCGAGATGCGCAACCGCCACATCAACACCCCGGTGATCATCCTCACCGCCCGCGGCGAGGAATACGATAAACTGGCCGGCCTGGAGGGCGGTGCAGACGACTATGTGGTCAAACCCTTCTCCCCCAGGGAGCTGGTGGCCCGCGTGCGTGCCGTGCTCAACCGCACCATGCCCCGGTCGGAGGCCTCCTCCGGCACCATGACCTTTGGGGATCTGACCATCGACACCGCCAGCCACACCGTGCGGGTGGCCGGAGAGGACGTGGCCCTGACCCCCAAGGAGTTCGACCTGCTGGTGTTCCTGGCTTCCAACAAGGGCATCGCCCTCAGCCGCGAAAAGATCCTGCAGAAGGTGTGGAACTACGACTACTTCGGCGAGGACCGCACCGTGGACACCCACGTCAAGATGCTGCGCGGCCATCTGGGCAAGTGCCGCAGCTATATCGCCACCGTGTGGGGCATCGGCTACAAGTTCGACCCCGACGCCGTGCGGTAAACGGAGGCTGTGCAGTTCATGCGGCGAACGAAAAATACACGGCGCGGGCTTGGCATCCGCGGGCAGCTGATGTTCTTTTTGTGCTTCATCTGCCTGTTTCTGCTGGGTCTGTTCTGGTTTTTGTCCACCCAGCTGCTGGAGCCGATGTACACCCGACACATCGAACGGCAGCTGACCGCCCAGGCTGAAAGCGTGGTATCCCGGCTGGATGACGCCATTGCCGAGGGCACCCAGCTCTCCTACTGGTCTTTCGGGCAGCTGTATGTGAACACCAGTTTTTTTGACAAGCTGGCCATGGATCTATATGCCAAAGGCTCCCTGAGCAGTTTCTGTGTGGACATCTCCGATTCCACCCTGCGGCAGATCTACAAGATTGAGAACCAGTCCTACTGCAACCTGCACGAGACCTATCTTTCGGATGTGTCCAGCAACGAAGTGGTGAACACTGCCATCGCCATGCGCAAAAAGTGCCGCACTTCGCCCGACGGCTTCAAGCAGACGCTGAACCCGCCGCGGCTGTCCGGCTCGGCGCAGCTGCTGGTGGGCCGCACCACGGCCGACGGCAGCTACACTGTGCTGGTGACCACCAGTCTGGTGCATGTGGCCGAGGCCAGCAACGTGCTGAGCACCCTGCTGCCGCTGGCAGCCGCGATGATCTTTGCCTTTGCCATGTCGGCCGCCTGGCTGTTCAGCGAGTGGTTCACAAAGCCCCTGCGGCAGCTGTCCCGCGCCGCCCGCCAGATGGCACAGGGTAACTACGCCGTGCAGGTGGAGAGCCGCCGCCGCGATGAGCTGGGCGACCTTGCGCAGGACTTCAACCACATGGCGGAGGAAGTGCAGCGGGCAGCCCAGATGCAGCGGGATCTGCTGGCCAACGTCTCCCACGACCTGCGCACCCCGCTGACCCTGATCAAGGGCTACGCCGAGACGGTGCGCGACCTGACCGGCGACGACAAGGCCCACCGCGACGAACAGATGAACATCATCGTGGACGAGACCGACCGCCTGACCGCGCTGGTCTCCAGCGTGATGGAGCTGAGCAAAGTGACCAGCGGTGCCGACCACTGCGAGCGGGTGCACTTCGACATGGGCCAGCTGTGCGACGAGGTAAGTGAGCGTTACGACGCCATCTGCGCCCAGAACGGCTGGCAGCTCAAACTGGAGCTGTCGGACGAAGAACTGCCCGTGTATGCCGACCCGGACATGATGCAGCGCGCTTTACACAACCTGCTGGGCAACGCCATGCACCACATCGGGCCGGACGGCATCTTCATCCTGCGGGCCTCCCGCTGCACCGAGGGTGTGCGCGTCGAAGTGGAGGATCACGGCCCCGGCATTGCCGCCGCCGACCTGCCCTATATCTTCGACCGTTACTACCGCTCCCGTTCGGACGCCGGCAAGCAGGGCACCGGCCTGGGCCTTTCCATCACCAAGGCCATCTTCCAGCAGCACGGCTTCCGCTTCGGGGTCCAGAGCACCGTGGGCAAGGGCACCATCTTCTGGTTCATCATGAACGATCTGCCCGCCAGCGGAAAAGCCTCCGTCCTGTAAATCAAGGGGCTGTTGCAAAACAGCTCTCTGAAAAAAATACGCACAAAACCCGGAACCTTTTCAGGGCCTAAACGGCTCAAAAAAGGTTCCGGGTTTCTGTTTTTGCACGATTTCTTTGTGCAAGTTGCTATCGCATTTTTATTTTGCAGCAGCCCCTTTTTTCAGGCCGAGCTTGCGCTGCGGTAAATGCCGAAGGTGTTGTCCGGTGCGGGCATCTCCACACGGGAGGCCCGGTCGTTCACCGCCCACATGAGGGTACCCATGGCACCCAGCACCACCAGCACGATGAGCCATTTGATCGCATTGGGAAGTTTATTCATAAGTACATCCTTTTTGTTATTCCGGGCGGCACAGTCTGCGTGCGGTGCACAGCAGCTCCTGCGCCTGTGCTGCATCCAGTGCCTTCACCCACGGGCTGCGCTGGCAGGCACCTTTGCCGGTGCTGCCGGCCTCGGCAAAGCCGGCAAGGGCAGAATCTGCGCGGTCATGCCAGGGTGCAAAGCCCTCCGGAGAGATGTGGACACCCAGGCGGCTGTCCAGCACCGCCGTTTTTCCGGTAGGCCGCCAGGGCCGCCCCAGGTACACCGAGCCATCCGGGCAGCCGTCCGACACAAAGTCGCAGTCCCAGAACACGAAGCCCAGGCCCTCCGCCGGGCCGGAGGGTGCCGTGACCCAGCTGTGGGGCAGGCCGTTGTTCACCGTGCGCAGCACGCACTGCTCAAACAGGGCGTCCGCCCCGCCAAAGATGAAGTCGATGTCCCCTGTGATCTCGCAGTCGTGGTAATACTGGGCGGTCTGCCGGCGCGGGGCAAGGCCGCGCGGGCCGAGGAAGCCGTCCTTCTCCCGCTCCTTTTCCGGCAGAGGGGCGCAGAACAGCGTATCCTGATTGCCCAGCAGCCGCACCTTTTCAAACACCGCACAGGCGCTGTCCACATAAGCTGCCACCGCCTGGCCCACCTTTGCACCGGGGCCGGCGTCGTTCTCAATGGTCAGATCCTCCACCCGCAGCCGTTCGCCGCTGAAAAATGCCGTATAGCTGCGGAAGGTATGAGTGGGCCGCCCGTCCGGGTGGGGCAGCTTGCCGCCGTCTCCCCACACGAGCCGGGTGCAGTCCGCACCGGCTCCCCGCAGCGTGATATCCCGTTTTTCGCAGACCAGTTTTTCCCGGTAGACCCCCGCCCCGATGCGGATCTCTGCCGGGCAGTCGTAGGGAACGGCCAGCACTGCCTCCGAGACCGAAGCAAAATCGCCGCTGCCGTCCTGTGCCACCGTGATGCAAAGCATGGTTCAAGCCCTCCTGCGTTTGGTTTTATAGCATAATAGTATACCCCTCCTTCCCGCAAAAAGCAACGGGTCAGCCGCCGTTTTCCAGCCGCAGCACCGCCGCCGTGATGTCATCCGGGCGGCCGGTGCGCAGCGCACGGGTGCGGGCCGTCTCCACCAGTGTCTTTGCCACCTGGGCCGGTGCTTCGCCTGCCGCAGCGGACAGCTCCAGCTGCTTTGCCACCCACGCGGTGCCGTCCACCAGCAGCCCGTCCGACACCAGCACCGCATAATCCCCGGCACACAGATGCACCACCCGGCTCTGGCCGTTCACCCCGCCCAGAATGCCCACCGGCAGGCTCACATCCCCCACGGCCCGCGCCCTGCCGCCGTGCACCAGAAAGCCCGGGGCTGCCCCGGCCTTGAACAGCCGTGCCGTGCCGGTGTACAGGTCCACACTGATCAGGTCCAGCGTTGCGCCGCTCTCTTCCTCGCTCTTAAGCGCCAGCGCCACGTTCACCAGCCTTGCCGCCAGTTCTGCCGGGATGCCCGCCTTCAGCAGCCGGGCCGTCAGCTCTGCCGCCAGATTGCCGTCCACCGCCGCCGGACGGCCGGTGCCCATGCCGTCGCACAGGATCATCTGGGCCGCCGTCGGGCTGCAGAACTGCTGCACCGCGTCGCCGGACACCTCCCCCTGCGCCGCCGCGCCCGCCATGCCGAACACCGCCCGCAGCACCGGTCTTTCACTGAACAACAGGGTCGTCATGCCCTTGCAGGACAGCACCTGCGGCGTTTCCAACGTGCGGCGGCAGATGCGCCCCACCTCGCGGGCCAGCGCCGCCAACTCCTGCGGGCCGAACCGGGTGCGCGGCAGGGTGACCGCCGCATGGGTGCGGCCCAGGTCATCCAGCGTGACCGCGCATTCCAGCGGCGGGCTGCCCAGAGAGGTGAAAAACGCCGCCACCCGGTCGGAGCGGTAGGGCTCCGGCTCGCCCGGACGGCCCAGCTGCTCCCCCAGCACGGCCAGCGCCTCGGCCACGGCACTGTACTGCTCGGTGAACACGGTGCGCATGGCCTCGGCGTGGAGACGGCTCTCCTTGCGGCTGCGGTAGAGCGCAAAGGAGCGGGCTGCCGCCGCGCACAGCGCCGCCGGGTGGATGCACCGGGACAATTGCCCGGGCAATTGCGCCGGTTCCAGCCTGCCGTTTTCTTCCAGCAGCGGGCGCAGCGCCTCCATGCCCTCCAGCGTGGCGGCGTATTCCTGCTTCCAGCACTGTTCCCGCCGCCCGCAGTTAAAGCACAGGCTGTCGTGGGTGTTATCGATCACCCAGCGGTAGCTCTCGCACCGGTGCGGCAGAGCATTGTACACGTCGTTCACCGTCTCAGCCAGGGAAGAAAGGCTCCGGGCCACAGCTTCCAGCCGGGTGGCCGCCGCCGGGTAGCGGGTGCGGTCGGCGGGCTGCGGGGCATCCTCCGGATCCGCCTCCGGGGCCAGCCAGCCCTTGGGCAGGGACAGCACGCACAGGATGCCCGCCCCCGCGCTGAACAGCACCGCAAAGGCCTGTCCGGGCGGTTGGACGCAGAGCACCCCGGTCACACAGCCGCCTGCATAGGCGGCGGCCGCCTCCACCCGGCGGCCCGGTGCCAGAACGCAGGCCGCTGCCGCCCCGCAGGAAAGCCCGGCGGCGGCGCAGGCAAAAGCCGGGTCTGCCGCACAGAGTGCCGCGCCCAGCACCCCGCTGCAGGCCAGCGATGCACGGGGGTGCCCCCGGCAGCACAGCACCAGCCCTGCCGCTGTACACACGGCCACGCCGGGAAAAAAATGCTCCAGCGGCAGGTTTCCCAGTGCGGCTGCGGCCGCGGCTCCCGTCAGCAGGGTGCCGAAGCCCGGTTTTTCGGGCGGGAAGCGCCGCAGCGCCAGCCCCAGCAGCCCCGCCAGCAGGGCATCCGCCGTGCAGAACATGGCCAGCTCCAGCCCGCCGCCGCTGCCAAGGGCAAAGCACAGGCCCATGGCGGCCAGCGTGCCGCAGCCCGCCAGCACCGCCGGGGCAAATTTACCCGGCCAGACCCACCGCACGGCCACGGCGGCCCCCAGTGCACACAGCAGGCAGACACTGCGCAGGGACAGCACCCCGAAGCCGTGCAGCAGCACCCCAAGCGCAGCCCCTGCCGCACAGGGTGCAAAGCAGTCCTCCGCAAAGCCCAGCACAAGGCCCAGACCAAAGGGCATCAACGCCCCGTACAGCACCGCCCAGCCTCCGGCAAAACCAAGGGTCACGGCACCCAGCCGCCGCACCGCCGGGCGCAGCGCTGCCCGCGCTTCCAGCCGCGCCGCTGCCCCGCCCTTTGCTCCGATCGTCAGCACACTCGTCCGCTCTGTCATACAAAATCCCCCGCTTTCCGGCGGGGCGTTCCGGTTCTGTTCCCCGCACTGTGTGCATATACTGTAGCGCGGGGCGGCGGCGTTTTTTGCCGCAGGGCGCAGAACCGCCAAAGACCGGCCCAAAGACACAAAAAAGCCCTGCAGCGTGCAAAAACGCTGCAGGGCTTTGTGTTTTTATGGAAAAGATCAGCCGTTCAGCTTCTCAATTGCCGCTTTGACCCGCTCGATGGTCTTTTCGCGGCCCATCATGCAGGCAAGGTCGGTGCCGCCGCCGGGGGTGCGCTGCTTGCCGGACAGGGCGATGCCCAGCGGGTACAGCAGCCAGCCGTTCTTCTTGCCCAGCTCCTCGGCCTTGGCCTTGCAGGCGTTGAACACGCTGTCGCGGTCTGCAAAGTCCAGTGCTTCGTCGCTCAGCACGGGCAGCAGGGCTTCCAGTGCTTCCCTGGCCGTCTCCGGGGTGGTCTTCTGCTTCTTGTTGGCGTACAGGCTCACATCGTAGTCGGGCATGGCGTCAAAGAAATCCAGCTGCTCCGGGATCTCGCCCAGCACCTCGCACCGGGGCTGGAGATTTGCGCACAGCAGCTGCTTGTTGATGGGGCTGTGCACGGCCTGGTCGATCCACGGCTCGGCCTTCTTCTGGAACGCTTCCGGGGACAGGCGGCGGATATACTCCGCGTTGATGGCCCGCAGCTTGAGGGGGTCAAAGATGGCAGGGGACTTGGAGATGCCGTCCGGGGACCAGATCTTCACCAGCTCCGGCAGGGAGAAGATCTCCTGCTCGGCGTACTCGCCCTTGGGGCTCCAGCCCAGCAGGCAGATATAGTTCAGCACAGCCTCAGTCAGGTAGCCCTTGGCCACCAGATCCTGATAGCTGGCATCGCCGTTGCGCTTGGACAGCTTGTTCTGGGCGTCCTTCATCACCGGCGGGCAGTGGATATAGGTGGGGATCTCCCAGCCAAAGGCCTGATACAGCAGGTTGTACTTGGGGGTGGAGGACAGATACTCGCTGCCGCGGATGACGTGGGTGATGCCCATCAGGTGGTCATCCACCACGTTGGCAAAGTTGTAGGTGGGCATGCCGTCGGTCTTGATGAGGATCTGGTCGTCCATCTCGCTGTTGTTCACCTCGATGTGGCCGTACACCACATCGTCAAAGCCGGTCACGCCTTCGCGGGGGATCTTCTGGCGGATGACGTAAGGCTCACCGGCGGCCAGACGCTTTTCCACTTCCTCTTTGGGCAGGTCGCGGCAGCAGCCGTCGTAGTGGGTCATCTCGCCGTTGGCACGCTGCTCGGCGTGCAGCGCCTCCAGGCGCTCCTCGGTGCAGAAGCAGTAGTAGGCCTTGCCCTCGGCCACCAGCTGCTCGGCATACTGCTTGAACATGCCCATGCGCTCGCTCTGCACATAGGGGCCCACAGGGCCGCCAACGTCCGGGCCTTCGTCCCACAGCAGGCCGGTCTCACGCAGGGTGTTGTAGATCACATCCACAGCGCCTTCCACATAGCGGCCCTGGTCGGTGTCCTCGATGCGCAGGATGAAGGTGCCATCCTCGTGCTTTGCCATCAAATAGGTATACAGCGCTGTGCGCAGGTTGCCAACGTGCATATAACCGGTGGGCGAGGGGGCAAATCGGGTGCGGACTTTGTTGCTCGGCATAGAAAAACGCTCCTTTTATACTCATGCAAAAAAATGCGGATAGCTATGTTTTAGTTTACCTGTTCTGCGCTGATTTGTCAACGGAGGGGCGTGTTTTGTGCGAAGGCCGGGTGTTTTGGACACAAGGCAGGACATTTTGTCGAAACCGCCCGCAATCATTGACGAAGGCTGTATTTTTTTGTATACTAATTTTAAATGACGCTGGCACAATTTTCCTGTTGTGCCAGCTGCCTGTCTGTATGGAGAAAACGTCAAAGGAGAATGATACCTATGAAAAGCACCGGCATCGTCCGCGGCATCGACTCGCTGGGCCGCATCGTCCTGCCCAAGGAGCTGCGCACCACCCTGCATCTGGACGGAGACACCAAGCTGGAGATCTTTGTGGATGGGGACGCCATCGTGCTCAAGAAGCACCGCCCCGCCGGCAGCTGCGATTTCTGCGGCGATGTGGACGAGAACGCCGTCCAGTTTGCCGGGTACTGCATCTGCCCCGCCTGCCGCCGCAAGATCGGCGCGCT